>CAYUVZ010000066.1:0-5731 GCA_964448265.1 uncultured Candidatus Peribacteria bacterium
CTATTAGATATATTAATTGTAGGGGCGGATATTATCCGCCTTAGTTTGAGGCGATTAATAATCGCCCCTACGCAGATTTTTGTATTATGCGGCCATTTTAACATTTTCAGCCAACAGCGCATCTATTTTCTCCTGATACACTGTTTTCGGATTTGCTCCTACGACATGATCTACTACTTTCCCATGGTTAATGAAAAACACGACAGGGATAGAGGAGACATGAAATTGTTCAGCGATGTCACGACCTTCTTCGACATTGATTTTTACGATTTTGACAGCCTTTCCTTCATTATCTTTGGCTAAATCTTCTATGACAGGTCCTAGCATTCTACAAGGGCCACACCATTCGGCTCGGAAATCAACAACGCTGATTCATTCAAAAGCTACTACATCTTTCTGAAATTGTTCAGCATTTTCAATATGGACTACACTCATTTTTATCATTTAATATATAAAAGTTTTATAACGTATTCAAATACTCCTGTGCATCCATAACTGCGATACATCAGGTGCTCGCAGAAGTAATTGCTTGCCTGTATCTCTTGTCAGCGACATCTCCTGCAGCAAATACTCAGGGGACACTTGTCTGCGTATGATGCCCTTGGAAATGAGTTTGGATATATCCTGTTTCATCTCTCTTTACTTGTCCAGCAAGAAATTCAGTATTTGGCGTGTGTCCCACGGCGTAAAAAAGTCATCCACAGGCAATCAGTTTTTCTTCGTTAGTCGTATTATTCTTCACCTTCACTCCAGTCAATACTTCATCACCAACTGCTTCGATAGCTTCAGTATTTCGCATAAATTCAATTTTCTCATTTCCTTGTATTTTATCTTGCATAGCCTGTGATGCTCTGAGGACATTTTTTCTGACCAAAATAATTACCTTAGATGCAAAATGTGAGAGATGCAAAGATTCTTCTATCGAGACATCACCTCCACCAACCACGACGAGTACCTTATCTCTAAACAAAGGCAACCCACCATCGCAAACAGCGCAAGCAGAGATTCATTTTTGCCGATATTTTTCTTCACCAGGGATGCTCAATCTCTTGGCAGCGGCACCTGTCGCAATGATAATTGATTTCGTCTCTATGATATCATTGCCTACAAATATTTTAAAAGGCTGTGTACTCAAATCTACCTTATCGACGGTTTTAGTCTCTATCCTAGTCCCTGCATTCAAGGCCTGAGCTCTCATATTTGCCATCAATTCGTTTCCATCAATTCACTTTGGGAAGCCGGGAAAATTTTCAACAATTGTAGTTGTAGTAAGTTGTCCTCCTGCAGCAAATCCTCCTGCCATAAATCCTTCAAACATCAAAGGTTTCAAATTTGCTCTAGAAGCATAGATCGCTGCAGTATTTCCAGCAGGCCCTCAGCCGATGATTACAATGTTTTCCATAAAGAAAATTAAAAGATTAAAAAGTCCGTTTGGTATTGCGAATGTCTCAGTGAAGCAATCTTAATTGTCATCCTGAGTCCCCGAATCGTCGGGGGACGAAGGATATAACTCAATTACTTATAACAGTTATACTCTTCCCCCGAACCGTCGGGGTCAGAGTGACATATTTTTACCCTTTCTACTTTCAGTCTTTTACGGAATTCCCCCTTTTTTTCAACTCCAATAAAGAGATTGAAATTAGCCTGTAAAAAAAATATACTCAGAAGAATTTACTTCATTAAACTTTGCTAATGAAAGTTGTCTATCCAAAAAATATCAAAAAATGATTACTTGCAGGGATGACATTCAATATCGGACCTCTATCGATATCTATCATCCAGCTTCTGATTTTAGCTCTGGGTATTGCCGCTGCATTAGCGACATTCAATGGTTTTGCCAAGGCCTGATCCAAATTAGTCGGGATTTTGCTCGCTATCATTATCCTGATTGTTTTCCTTGTCATCGCATTTTTCAAAATATCTGAACTGACACTCATTCCTTTCATTGCTAAACTTGTGAGAAATCATTTTTTCGACACGAACAAAAAGTTTCAAATCAATTATGACAAAAATGATCCTGTAGATATCCTGATGAAAGAATCCAGAAGCGAAGAAGAAAAACAAGTCATCGAAACCAAAAGCAAGACTATCAACAAAAAGATGCTTTCTGATATAGAGAGCGGAGGACTTATCTAAAATATATTCAGATAGAGATTTAATATATCACACAGACATCTATTATGATACTATCCCGAAATTGAATTTGGATGAGTGCTTTCCTGGTGATAGTTTGTACTGCAATATTTTTTTTCAATCGCAGACCCAAATTTATTGTACCACTCAGCTATTTCAGACATAAGAGGGCGGTTGCCTACGCTATTCTCGTGGGTATCATTTTCCTTATTATTTTATTATTACCTCTGCGTATCGGATATGTTACGGACAAAAAGATTCAAACTGAAAAAATAATTCCGATTCAGATTGTTTTCGATGTCTCGCTTTCCATGTCGGCAAACGATGTGTTTCCCAGTAGATTTGAAAGTGCAAAAAAAGCAGTGCTCCTTCTTGTCCAAAAATTAGATGGCTACGAAATTTCCTGCATCACTTTTTCCGGCAAGCCATTTATTTACATTCCTTTTTCATCATCCACATCTGCGATTACCTCCAAATTACAAAAGATGAATCTCGGTGACTTTCCTCCGGTCAAAGATTTCCTAGGTACTGCACTATGAAATGCCTTGCTTCTGGCTGTAGATAATATGCAGAATTATCAATCTGGATATAAACCATGAATTGTCTTGCTGATCACGGATGGAGATTCCAATATCGGTTTCGATCCATTACAGGTGATGACCTATTACCAAAAAATGCAGATTCCTATCTTCGCAGTCGGAGTGGGACAGGATAACTTCCTCATCGGGAGAGATACTTTCGATCAAGAAATAAAGACAGACATCGATATCGATCTGCTCCAAAAATTAGCAGACACCACGTGAGGAAAATTTAAAAAAGTCGTAGGCAATCAGAATTTTGATTCATTTTTCAATGACATAGTTCAGTCAATCACGAGTCAGGAAACCACAAACATAACCCCTCAGATTTTTTATATCAATGGATACTTACTTCGGATTCTGATACTGTGTTTGCTTGGCATCATCGGATTGAGATTTTATTCTTTTCATTCTTCCCATGAATAACTCGAGAAAATATATCCCCATTACTCCCATAAATGAGCCGATTGCATATCGTACAGGCAGATGATTAGACTGATTTCTCAAAGGAGAAAATACTTGGCCTAGAAATCCTGATGGGACATCGGCGTATGGAGAAGAAATACAAAAGGATCTTATGGCAAATAATGAATTAAAAATAATTAAAAAACTGCCTCTTTCCGAAATAAATCAGAAAATAAAAAGCATCCCCCCAAATGTGAAAAAAGATATTATGAATAATCTTCTTCATCTTGATCCCAGTGTCATTGCCAATTACAAAAATTTAGAAATCAAACAGAGGATGCTCGCGTTATTCAACGTGCATTACAAAGATAAAGCATAAGAGAGAACCATTTGAAAAACAAAGAGAATTCTCTATATATAAGATATCATTTTATTTCTAGCTCATTTCATATGAAAAAAATACTTCTCTGATTCATCCTGTGCATACAGATGTTTTCACTCTTTACCTTCGCTCAGTCACAGAGCTGGGGAGATTATGGAGACAATCCTACGAGCATTTTAGATTCAGTAGTACAAAATGCAAATGAAGATTCCGCAGTGCAGCAGACCTCATTAGACTCAGCTACGGATACGCAGGGAGGATACGAAAGTAGATACAAGATCGCAAATACTTTGGACTGGGTGAGAAACAATATCAATCCCTATTTACAGCGAGCAGTATATATAGGACTGTCTGTCGCAGTGATTATGTTGATCTACAATGGACTTCTCATGGTGACGAATGCAATACACAAAGAAGGAGATATGGCTAAAATCAAAAAAAATATGATGAATATCGTGATAGGAGTGATTTTACTCACCTGATTCTATTTTATCATCAAACTTGCCGTTTCACTGATTAATTCCATTTTTGGCGGATACACTGGAAACAGCTGATTTTAAATGTCATCCTGAACATTTTTTGTCATCCTGAGTCCGACTTCTCGGACGAAGGATATAACTCAATTGCTTACAATAGTTATACTCTTCCACCCCCGACGATTCGGGGGGTCAGAGTGACAACTCTTTAAAAATTTCAACCCCAACCCATGAGCTCACTCAAAAAAATTATTCTCATCTGTTCACTCTTTGTGATAAGTGGCGTGACATTCGCAGTCGCTCCTTCTTTTGACAATAATTTTGCTAAATATCTCACTGATAGCACACCTGACCAATATGGCAGAGTGGAAACCGTATTCAATATCTGTATCGATAGAAATCTCACGCTCATGCAAAATATCCAAAATATTTTTTATCCCAATCAAATCGCTTCTTCGACCTCTTGTGGGAGTTCAGCGTGAGGTCAATTACGAGATATTATCAAAGCGTTGTGACTGATTTTACTTGTGGTATTTATCGTAGTAGCAGGTATCAATTTTATCATGAATGCCAAAGAAGCTGATGGTTCCAAAAAAGCATTTACCAGCCTATTATATATTGCATATGGAGCATTTCTTGTCTTTGGAGTAACGCGAATATTGGGCACGGTCTTGAATATCGGGGGAGTCAGTGGAAGTGCACAACTCACCGATAGTCTTCAGAATTGATTATTTTTACAAATTCTGAGTTTTTTCAAGGTGTTGGCTTTCTTCGGGGCTATTATTATGATGGTCGTGTATGGTTTCCAAATCATGGCCGCTATGGACAAATCAGATAAACTCAAAACACTGAGAAAATGAATCGTGAATATCATCCTCGCACTGGTGCTTATCAAGGTCATTGATTATATCTTCTATATCGCTCAAGTTCCCAATTTTGCAACTCAAGCATGAGACTTTATCGTCAACATTTCTATCGTACTGGGATGGGTATTGTGAGCACTCTTTGTATTAGCTATTTTCTACGCAGGATTTCTCTTCATCACCTCCTGAGGCAAGGAAGATGCTATGAAAAAGGCAAGATCTATCCTTATCAATATATTCCTCGTCGCTGTCGTGGTTTTCTTATTTTTGCTCATTACCTACCAGATATTCAACGAATTCGCGTAGAGGAAATTTCTGAGAATAAGAAAGAATCCCTGAGAATATAACGGGAAACGTTAGAAGTCTTTTTTGTGTTTAGGTTTGAAAAATGAAAGTGGATGGGTATATAAGAAAAGATTTATTTCTATTTTTCTTTATGCTTGAAAAAGATACTCGTTTATTCATAGATACTAAACTCAAAAAAGCTGGTTGGGATGTAAATGATCACAGACAGATATTTACAGAATTTCCTATTACTTCATGATGAACTACGCTTTATGCAGATTATGCATTGTTAGACGGCGGGAAAGTTATTGCTGTTATAGAGGCTAAAAAATTTAGTAGATCGGCTAGGGATGGAGAACATCAAGCTATTGAATATGCCGAACTTATAGAACAAAAACAGTGATATAGGCCGTTCATTTTTCTTTCAAATGGAAAAGAAATATATTTTTGCAATTCAGCGAAAGATGAAGCTCCAAGAAAAGTTAAAACATTTTTCACACTCAACGATTTACATAGACTTAAGTTTCTCAATGAGACACAGACACCTGCAAATAATGGCGTAAAGGATGAAATTGTGTGCTGGGCACATTAAAAAATAGCTTTATTTAA
>CAYUVZ010000067.1:0-5716 GCA_964448265.1 uncultured Candidatus Peribacteria bacterium
ATATATCTCCAATGCCTTGGTGAAACTATCTGCGCCTGGAGGCAATGCACTCCATAGACTAGGACTGTATTCTATCAATACCGCTGCACCATTGAATATCTCATTTCTCTTTTCTGTCTTGATATAACTCTCAGAATTATTTCCTACCATAAACCGATCATTCAAATGTGATCTCTTGGTATTCACAAGATTTTCAATGCCGTCTCAGATCAAAATTCATTTGATATGTAATCCTCCAAATGGACATCGCACCTTTTCCAGAGAACTATTTACACTACTTGCACTAGATCCAAATCAGAGATCAGTCACAAATATTCCTTGCACCGATTGATCAGCGAGTTGGCAAGAAGTGCTAGAAGCTTCATCAAATTTTATCAATCCCCCATTGACGATAAACATACCGTTTGTTGTAGTTAAATCTCATTTTACTACCAGATTCATTTTGTTTACAATCATCGTAAACGGTTTCGTAAATGATTTCAAATCTTTCAATGTCAGATCTCAGCCATTGCCATTGAATACGAAGATAGATTGTCCAGGGACTTTGCTAATCGTCACATTGTCACTGCAACTCTCGCAGAAATTTTTCACGATGCTGCTATCGATATTGATGGCTAATTTTTCATATTTGTTTTTAAATACTGAGATTAAATTTTTAATCTGATTGGTACTTCACGCGTAGGTGCTGTCGTCCAAGACCATGATTTGATCCAAGTCCGTATTGCTGATCAAACTCTTTCCTTCCAAATCATAGAAATTATCTAGATTGATATCTGTCGCTTTGGGAGTCAATCCAAACGAACTTTTTTGTACCAGATAAGGTTTTGTCACAGCGAAATTTACATCACAGACTCTCTTGATAGGAGTTCCTGTCTGTCGATTGTCACCATCACAATATTTGTAATTCACTTCATCCAATACGATCTTGTACTCTCCGTAGACATTATCTACTACGGCAGCATTCATCAGGAGTGAATATTTTCCAAATGCATGTTGCAATGACCATCGATCTTTGCCTATGGTATTGAGATATTTTGCAACGCCATTATCTGTCCAAGTATTTTCATTACAATCAGTGGTAAATGTTTTGGCACTATCATTTTTGGAATTCAGATTTTTCCCATTGTACACTTTGAATGTACATTTCAGACTATTTGTCTGTACCTTATTCGTAGCACTGCTCGTACAAGTAGTGGTCATATTTTTTTGATTATCCAGAGTTCGCCAGAAAGGAAGTACTTCATTTTCCTGGACAGAGAGATTGGTATTTCCTATATTGAAACATCCTACCAGACTTGCATCTGTGATGTCACAATTTTCTGTACAATTGGAATCGCTTGTTCCATTATCATCTCCATCATCACATTTTTCATATCATTGGATCACACCATCTCCACATACTCAGAAAAATCCTTCATCGACAATCATCTTTTGTGTACACGCAACAGGAGCTGGTGCTCCGTCTACGATACAGCTCGCAGTATGATATTGTGGTAAATCATTATTATCTTCATCGTATTCACAGGTTGCTCTGAGTGAAGAAACATTATATCCATCATAGCTCGTTCCATTTCCACAATTGAGTTGGATATGTTGTGCGTTTGTTCATCAGATAGTTGTACAGCGAAGATCAGACTCTCCATATCCTTCATCATCTACGATGACGATATTTCCATCCTCAGCATCCAGTGTATCACATTGTCCTGCATTAGCTGAAATAGGGACTCTACATGTGCTATTTGTCGTATCGTTTGCTACTTTACATTGTGCATTACCGACAAATCATTGTGCATAAGTACAGGTTCCATTGAAACTTGTGCCTGCTCATGTGAGTGTCGTTCCATTTCCACAGTCGATAGAGATAGGAGTAGATGCAGAAGTATTTTTTCATTTACATGTGAGCGCTGTGCTAAATCCATTTGCATTTGAACTTGGTACTGAAGCAACCATAGTGTCACAACTTGGTCCCATGACAGGGATTTGTACCGCGCTACAGATATGCCCAGTAGTTACACCCGTGCCCACAGCCTGGAGATATTGATAATCCAGACATGCGTTATTTACAATATTCTGAGTGACTAATGTACATACGCCTTGCTGATTTTCACATAATTGTCCTGAGAAGAGGAGTCCTATCTGTCACTGAGTATCACAAGGTTCAGTCTTGGTAATCAATCCATCTCCACAGCTCAAAGGTTCTTGTATACTTACTGTATCACTGAGTGTCTGACCATTTACCGATAGACTTACACTAGGATTTGCAGCGATGAAATTATTTCATCCGACAATTCCATTCACTACGATCGTTCATACCGAACCGTTTGCCATTACCACATTTCCATTGAAAGCAGTCAGATTATTTAATCATTGTGTTCCCGCAAGAGAGACAACTGCATTTATTCCTGTACTATTGGTATTTGTATATGTGATGGTCAATTGAATACTGTCTCCAGAAACTGCTTGGATCATGGTATTTGCATTCGTCCCATAGGGAGCAGTGTCCATCTGTGGTCTGGTTACATTATGCGCTGCGATATCCAATGTATAACCATTTAATGATGAAATGATTGCTCATGGAGTAGCAGGCGTACCTGCTGCAGGATATGAAGGAGTAATTGCACTTGCTATTTTCGTAGTCATAAGGATAGATCCCGTAGCTCAGGGAGCAAGTGGTGTAGTGAAAAACCATTGCAATGTTTGTCCGCCGGCGACAGGGGATTGTACGAAAGGCATAGGAGTAGAACTAGAGAAACTCAATGTTCCCGGCAAGTAATCTATGATAGAATAATTATTGATAATCGCACTTCCATTATTCACATAGTCCAATGCAAACACGACAGGGTCGCCGACATTTTCTCCATAAGAGATAACTCTCTTCGTGAAATTCATCACTGATGAGGGAGTATAGGTCGCATTGATAGTTGCATTTGATTGTGCAGTTTTTGTCTGTCCATTGATTGTATATTGAAGGTTAGAAATATTATTATATGACCCTACGCAAGAAGCATTGTTTGCAATATGTCCGATCAGAGAAAGATGAAATGTCTGTCCGACATTCAGTACTCCATTTGTCGTAGCCAATGCCCAAGTATAGGGATTATTCATTATCGTCATATTTAGTGGTAGGGTAGCAGTTCGTTGACTATCAGGAGTCAGACAAGTCGTAGCAGGCCAAACATCTTGCACCTGTACATTAGAGATAGGATCAGGTCCATTATTGGTCACTGCGATATCAAAGGTCACATCCTCACCAGGATAGAAATCTGTCTTATTGGCTATCTTGGTAATCGTAGCATTAGCTGTCGGTGCATAACAAAGAAATAATGCTGCACTATATTGTACGGGTAATCAATCTGCTGAGATAAACGAGTTATTCAACGTCTGATTACAATAACTCATCCCCATCAAACTTCAGGTAATGATGACATATCCAGACTGTCCAGGATTCAAAGAAAATCCAGAATATTCTATAGAGACATTTCCATTTAACGATCAGATGCCTTGGCTATATGGAGGTAATACTCCCACGATCTGACTGCTGACATAAGCAAGTGATGTAGGAAGATAATCAGTTATGATCACATGATTTGCTACAGCATTTCCTGTATTTGCAAAATCGATTCTCCAAGCGACGAGATCTCCAGAATGATAGAGAACATTATTTATCAGTGTCTTATGGATCATGAGTGCGGGTGCAACGACAGGCACTTGAATCGAACTGGAACAAATCGTTGCAGGAGTAGATGAATTCAAAATCACTCCCGTGAAAGTATATCGTCCTGGCTGCTGAG
Source organism: uncultured Candidatus Peribacteria bacterium (assembly GCA_964448265.1). GTDB lineage: Bacteria > Patescibacteriota > Gracilibacteria > Absconditabacterales > Absconditicoccaceae > CAJBLF01. Next base: position 3,792 of record CAYUVZ010000067.1, read on the forward strand.
CTCGTACTCGAGCTGTCCCCGATGTCTGTCATGGATAAACCTGGTAAGGCCGCGCTCCTATCGATTGTGGTGCTACATAGATTCGCATACTATTTACCCATGGTCAGGTAACCTGTCGATGGACATTGATACGATATCCTGTTCAGAAAGGATTTAAGCTGAGATTAAGTGTACATAGAGGTCCAGCCTGTGGAGTGACATTGACTATCGCGCTACAGGTCTGTGGTGTAGAACCTGCTACACCATTTACTGTAAAACTGAATGTCGCCCCTGTCGTGAGTGCTGTCGTTACAAAAGATCAATTTTGATTCAAAGAAATCTGACTAGCAGAGATATTTTGCAAATTGGAAAGTGAAGTCGTATTTGTCGTGCTGTAATTAAATGTCGCTGTCTGTCCATATTGCACAGTCTGTGTAGCTGGAGTGAGGCTACAGGTAGGACTATTTATAGCCACAGGGACGAGTTGGCAAGAGCTATTACAAGTGTTTACTCATGCAGTGACACCATCAGTGCCATCACATTGTTCACTAGCTTGGATTCCAAATTCAAAAATAGAAGTATCTTTCACACCATCTCCACATCGATGTAATTTGTAATCTATACAAGAAGTTTTATTTTGTATCGTAGACCAACTTCTGGTAAGATTATTAAATAGCGTAAAATTACTCGCACTCATCGCAGAGTGATCAAAATAATCAGATACCGTATTGTATCGGTATAAGCTTGTCCCTCCAGCATATCCTATCGCTCATTTATAATTTATAGAATATCTGAGAGTGATCACGCTATTCGCAGGAGTAATACTTGGACTTTCTTCCATCACAACCTTGGTAGGTGTCGTGTCTACAGCTCTCACCCGAGTGCTGAGAGGAAATACATACGATGCTCTATAGAAGGTAGTGTTATCCAATGCACCAATTCCTGTACCATCTATCCTATATATCATAGAGGTATCAGGAGTATAATATTCTATACGAGAATTATTTGTATTGGAAATGAGATTATCATATCTGCCGATCAATCCTGCATCCCACGCCTCAGGTGTTCAATTTTTTATGACTTCGAAATTATGATTGGGGTAAAAAAATAAATCTGGTCTACCATCACTGTCATTGTCCTCATTGAGATACAACTGTGCTTCGGGTACCACACTAGCTGTTATATAATTATCACAACTAGTATAACGGTCTGTTACATCTACCGTAGTGATAGGCAGAGTATCCCCGCTATGAGCTGTAGACTGAGCATGGACATCACCCATGGTTACGACAAAATAAGCTCATCGCGTCATCAGAGCTACTATCAACATGCGTTTCAACCAGTGTTTAGTAAACATTTTCCTAGATAATAAAGGTAAAAGAGTTATTTTTATTCATCTCATCAAGCTGTATTAACGATTCAACCAGTAGTTGTTCATCCCATTCACGAATTTGTATCATTTGTATCGTTAGATCAACCAGTGGTTACTTCTCATTCTTCATCTGTATGTCATGAATGTCCTTCTCAAGTAAAGGTCGGTTTGTTACCTCCAGGACTACCATTAGCATCAAATGTCTGTTTCTTCATCCAAGTCTTCGCTCACATTGCAGTCAATTTCTGCTCTTTCAATGTAGCATCATAATCGGTATTGAATATCTGTGATTTCCAGTTTACATCATATCATGATTTCATTTCGATATTTGCTTTTCATAAATATTCATTAATTTTTGGAACATTGATAATTATATCATTATTTCCCTTATCATCATTATTTCCCTTATCACCAAAACGGACTCCAATAGACTCATTGCAACAATCTCCGAGGAGATAAAATACTCGCTCAAAATTAATCTTAATCTTAATTTCATAAGTTTTACCTACATTTACTTCATCTCCACGTAAAAGCTTCATAAGAATAACATCATCCAAATACATCTGTGTAGGAT
>CAYUVZ010000068.1:0-5649 GCA_964448265.1 uncultured Candidatus Peribacteria bacterium
AATCAATTAGTAATTCTTATCTGTGAATCCTCAGTCATTACAAAACCTACAAAATCAGGAAAAAGATAACAAAAAATTTCAACAACAGTTTCCGATCACATTTTTACTTTACTAAGTCCTGCCAAAAGATAGTCCCGAATATAAGAAAGCTTAGATTGTCTGAACTCAAAAATCTTTATCCTATGTGATATTATCATGGCGATTTACGATAATCTTCCTGTCTACAAAATTTCTTATGATCTGTTACAAAAAATCTTTTTCATCGTTCAATATTATCGCAAAGATTGCAAATATACGATTTGAGAAACGATTAAACAAGAGGTCATTGATTTAATTATCTCTATTTATCGTGCAAATTCTCACATAATAAAGCAGGGTTATCTCGAACAGGCAAGGGGACATATTGAGGTGATCAGATTATTAGTAAGATTATCAAAAGATTTGAGACTAGTCGATCTAAAAGACTTTGTGGCTATAAATCAGATGATAGAATCCATCAGCAAACAACTAACTGCTTGGAACAAATTTTGTACAATTAAAGATCTCAGTGCTACGACCTAGACAAGCTATCTACCAAATTTTTCATTTTCAAAATCTTTTTCTGATACGGATACACCTTCGTCGGCACTCACAAAAAACTTGCTATCAAAAATAAATGCAACCTCGTACTGATCACAATCTCCGCTTGTGCTAATTTTCTGACGAAGACATGAAAATCATTTTCCCGATCGAGAATCTGAAATTGTTGAGAGATTTCGATGTCTGAGTTTTTCAAGAGCTCAACCAGCTTATCGTAATATATCAAATCAGTATATTCGGCATGCTTCCCTTTTGCCATAGGCACGAAATAGACGGCGTATCCTTGTTTCATATGCATCTGGATATCTGCAAGGATATCATCTACAAATTTTTCTCCATTTTTATTCAGATTTACTACGATATATTTTTGCGATTCAGTATTTTCTACGACAGGCGCGTGATGCGTGATATTATGAATAAACTGAAATGCTTTCTGCAAAATATTTCTGTGCTGAGGGTTTTCTACCTGTGATGGTGCTCATTTTAATTTACCCCAATCGTATGCGAAATAGGAGGTATCCATAAAGAATTCAACCTGTTCAAATCCATACGCCTTCAACTCGCTGACACTTTCGTGATCCCTGGCAAAGATTTTTTTTGTCCTTTTGAGGATGATTGTAAAAAGCCACTTATTTATTCTTTTCTTCGGAATTTGAATTCACCCCATCAGATAGAGAGGAATTTTTTTGGGACAGGGGAGGATGGATGCTAACCAATATCGATATGAACTGTGATTTTCTTCCGTCAAAATTTCTCCTCATCCGATAATGATACCATCTACCTGACGAAATTGTTTGCGCTCTTTCCATCTTCACGAGAAAATGTATTTGCACACAGACCTGATTCATTTGGGCAGTTCATGCAAAAATACGATATCAGTGATGTCGATGAATTGTTTGAGAAACTCTTGAAGTCGAGTCGGATCGTACGCAGAAATCAGAATTTGTTTATCTTGTTCTTGCAATAATTTTATCGTTCATAGCAAAATCAATTCGTCTCAGAGATTTCTGTACGACCGATTGCCAACGATCAAGATTTTTTGTTCAGGGATATCTAAGCGATTCTCCATTTTTTCCTATAAATAAAAAGACTACTATAGTAGTATAGCAGTCCTCCAAATATATTCAATGGAAATTTGTATATTAATTATCTGGTTGTCGGAATCTTAATGAATTGAGGTAATCACAATATCTTTGCTTATTACTCTCAAGAGTCGGAGAAATATCTGATAAGGCTCATCATATCCCAGCTGTTATAATCTCCTTATCTAGAGAGAATATCTGGTCAGTATCAAAATAGATATCTCCTCACCCTTTTGTAATTTTGAACGGAGTATTTGAACCAGATTCGGTGTTTGTTAAGATTTTCTTGATACGATTAGTCAGATTGGCTGCTTTGAAAAGTTCAAGATAGGTAGGAAATTTCCCTGTGCCGAAATCATTCATATATTTATTATCTCCTGCTAAATTAATACTTGTCTCTTCGTCGTATGTCACGAAGCCAATAGATGCCGCAGTAGTAATTTTTAGTCCAATATGTTCTCTGTTTGTACTAGGCATATAGTCATAAAAATCATTCAATGCAGCCATAATATTTTTTCTCTTTTCTGAATCCGCGTTGTTAGGGAATAATTTATTAATCTCTTGTTGCAGTCATCATGTTTTATCGTTAAATAATAGGAGAGGTTGTTTCTTTGGCGCAATCTTCTTTTCCTTCTTTCCGTCATCTTTCTTTTCTACTTTTGGTTTGTTGAATTTAACTGTCTTATTGAGGTAGTTACAATATTCCTCTTGGCTCTTGTCCAAAGTTTCAGAGATGTTTTTTAGGTTTCCACATCGACCAAACCATCCTCCAGAAACTGCTGAAGTATTTGGTTCTAATATTTCATACCGTTTGCTTGTCTGGAAATTTATACTTTTAGTCATCTTATTAGGATAGAAAGGATCAATTACTGCTGCATCTTTTCAAGTGAAGAGCTGATTCAGACGGTTAGTCAGATTAGCGACTTTGAGGACTTCAAACATGCTAGAGAATGCAGTAGGCAACCCTGAGACATAAAATTGCTGTTCAGAAAGATTCATAGCCGTTTCATGGTCATGGGTCTTGAGGATGATATTCTTATTATTACTATCCTCTCTGAGATTGATAGCTTTGTTGTCTGGCATATAATCATAGAAATCTTTGATAGCTTCTTTGAGCTGAGTTTTTTTCGCATCGTTGAGTAATGTAAATCCATCTATTTGCTTCTCCAACGCTGCTTTAGCTTCTTTATCTGCAGCTGAGTCTTCTTTTTTTTCTATTTTCCCTGATCCTCATTCATAGGTATAGCATCCTGCGATATCAGCTTCAGTAATGAGTTTACCACTATGAACAAGCTCATCAAGTTTCTTGGTATCTTTCTTATAATTCTGGATTTTATTTTCATAATCACTGACGACATTCTCGTTTTGCATGAATATACCATAATAGTCATCTACGGTGGCATTACTGTCGAGATTATCGATATTCCCTGGAGTAATACCTAGAGAATTCAATCCTGTGCGGATGACATTATCTTTATCGCCATTTGCTTTGAGTTCATCGAGAAAGAGTAGTGCATCAGTATTATTTTCTTCCTCATACTTAGCTTTCAAGGTATCGTAATCTTCAATTTTGAAGGTGCGTTTGTTGATAGTCCCTTTCAAATCTTCAATGCTTAGACTTCCAAAAAGTGTCGTCACTTTGATAGGATATACGACATTTTCTTTGGCATATTCACTGCTCGTTTCAGCAGATTTGAACCAATCTCATTTAAGCGCATTAAACGATAAACCACCGTTCAAAGCCTGATCTATAAATGTTAGAGGACTTTTCCCTGTCAGCATATTTGTTCACAAAAATACACCTGCGGCGATACCAAGTTTTCCAAAGAAACCAATTCCGTCTTTATCTTTTTTAGTGAAAAATCGTTTTCCGAGTTTAAACAAACCAAAACCGATCGCACCAAGATATGCTGCCTGTGTTCGTCCATTTTTCTGATTTTCAGTCATATTTGGAAAATAATCGAAGGTCTTTTTGACGACTCATCTCAATCATTTTTCTTGAAATGCATCTCCATAACTTTCATTGGTATAGTCTGGGAGATTTCAATTATTATTTTGCTGATGTACTTCACGGTAAGTAGTGGTAGTGGTAGTGGTGTTTACCTGCTTGTTGTGGAGGTCGGTATTTGTAACGCTTGTATTCGTATTTTTACATGTAAAACAAATATATCCTTCCAACCGTTTGTAATCCTTGCATAGCTTTTTGAAAGCATCCAGTTCTTTTGGAATAAATTTATCTTTAGCAGGATCTATACTATTATCAAGAATTCAGTTGAGATAATTTCTAAATCTTTCTTGCTCATCAGTATCCAATTTAGTCAATGCAGAACTAAATTCAGAGCCATTGATGAGATGTATCTCGATATTTTGTTTAACTATTTTCTTGTGGAAATCTTCAGCTTGCTGTGAAGTAAAGAGAGCTGGATCTATATTGTTCTGTTCATCAAATGGTTTATTCATCATATCTGAATTCAAAACCAAAAGATGTATTTTGTTATATTGATTATGGATCTCATGGATCTTATCCTGCCGTTGAGCGAGGACTTGCTTTTTGTTATCTTGAAATTGATGATTTTTCTCTACATTAATATCTTTCTTGATTTGTTTGATATTTTTTTCTTGATTATCAATGATATCTCTAAGAATCTCTGCATTTGTTTGGTAAATAGAATTTTTCTCTGCTTTCTGAGTTCTGATATTCTGTTTAAGTTCTTGATATTGTGTCATAAGGTCGTTAACCTCTTCTTCTGCATCATCATAATTTCTATATCTGTTGATGTTAGATTTAAGTTCATTCAAAGCCAAAACAATTTCTTCAAATTTTTCGTTGCTGGTGGCATCGACTTTATCAGCAATGTTCACTGATAAAATGCCATTTGTTGACCCATGACTGATTTCCTTTTTCAGTTCATTCTCGTGGAGTGAAACAACATGAGAAAAGAGGCTCTGCATGAGACCAATATTTTTGACGATGATATAATCAGCAATTTGATCATTTTTTCCTTTTCAGATGAGATAATCTCCATTGGATTTCTTGATGAATTTAGTTTCGCTAGAAAAAAGATCAATTCCTTTTTGTTGTAAAATATTATAAGCGACACCAAGATCAGCCTTATTATCAAGCTTGAAAGGATTGACGATCTCTACAATCTGTTTGTTGCTGTCTTCCTTCTCAATGCGGATGTTTTTTTCAAGATTTGTGCTCATTGACGAATTGTGGTAAATAAAGCCCAAAAGGTCGAAATGTTGAAGTATTTTTTTCTTCCTTTTATTGACTTAATTATATTCACAAAAAGCCCAATTGCCAAAAAATTTGCCATAAACGGCTAGAAAGGATTGACAAGGGCTGTAAAATATGTTTGATATGCGATTATTTGTGAAAGTAAAGCTTCAAAGCTGATTCTATTGTCTGATTTCTTTATTCCCCATACAATTCTTTGATAAGTCCGTCTTTGAGTTCTTTGTGTTCTTCTGCAGACCATTTTTTATCTTGAATCAATCCATACTGAGCAAGGACCTTGATGAGAAACCCCAAGAAATCATTTCTCTCTAGAGGGACATTGTCATGATAGGTAGCAGAAAGTTTTTTGAGATAGCGGATATATTTGTGAAGAGTCAGCTCTCCTTTGTGCTCGTAGAGCGGATCAAAAAATTCATTTAGCTCAAGTTCTTTGATTTTGCTTTCATAAAATGGCATAAAGATACCGACGATGACGACGGTGTTTATATTTTTCCTGAGGTAGGTGAGATTGGTTTGAGGGTGTTTAGTCCTGAAAAAGACTTCATAGATACCAGTAATGAGCTTTTCATTAGAAATATCTCTCAGCAAAAAAGTCAAAAATTGAGCAAGTTTATTATTCGTAGCTTGATCTTTTTTGATCTGTTGGGCTATTTGTTTAGCTTGCTGTTGTTGCTGTTGGACACGTCTGACGGCTTCTTCGGTCACTTTGTTCGTATCTTCTCTCACGCCTCATCCAGCGTTCAACTC
>CAYUVZ010000069.1:0-1601 GCA_964448265.1 uncultured Candidatus Peribacteria bacterium
GAAGGAATGAGTGCAGTAGAATTAAACCAAGTAGTCAAAGCTATGGAAGAAAAATTTGGCGTAAGTGCTGCCGCTATGGTGGTATCATGATGAGCTGCTGGTTGAGCTGCAGGATGAGCTGACGCTTGAGCTGCTGTAGATTCTGTTAATATCGAATTGACAGACATCGGACAACAAAAGATCGGAGTAATCAAAGTAGTCAAAGAATTACTTGGACTTGGATTGAAAGAAGCCAAAGATTTAGTTGAAAAAGCTCCTACGATCATCAAAGAAAAGGTGAAATCAGAAGAAGCTGATGCTATCAAAGCTAAATTAGAAGCTGAATGAGCAACTGTATCTTATAAATAGTCTTTAGACCTTAGTCTTTAGCTGTTTAGTCAATTATTACCTTTTATCTGCAATAGAGACATCAATGATATCCACAAAAGATATTATGGCAGCGCAGGCTCATATTGGTACACTCAAAAATGAAGCACATCCCAAAACCAATAAATATTGGGCGGAAGTGGTTCACAATGTAGTCGTTATCGACCCTGAAGCCATCGCACAGCAATTAGAACATGCAAGGACCAAAATCCAGGAAGCTCAGACCAATGGCCAGGAGATTTTGATCGTATGTGAGAAAAAAATGTATGCCGACGAGCTATCAAAACTCGGCGAGAAATACAAATTTAACTATCTCAACTACAAACTCCCTGCAGGATTCTTGACAAATTTCGATACCCTCAAAAAGAGGATTGAATCTATGAATACTATGGCTCGTTTTGTTGACACAGAGAACTATCTCGCATTGACAAAGAAAGAGCAATTAGTATACAAGAGAAAACTTGAAAGAGTTTTAAAAATATACAAATGAGTAAAAAATCTGACCAAAAAACCAGATTTGATTATCGTTGTGGACGGACAGATGATGGACGATTTTATCAACGAATTGGAAAAAAACAAAGACATTCAAAATATCATTATAGCAGGTACAAACTTCAATAGACGATGGGCAGAAGACAGCATCATCGTAACCAATATGAATAGTTACAAAAGCATTGATTATATTCTCAACGCTATGTTCAGCTAAAATTCTATAAAGCGTTTTATCGCTTAGTCATATATCTATGACCGAACAAAACACAAACCAAACTCCAACACAATCCACCCCAGAAGTGACACCAGCTTCTATCAATTTATCACAAGCAATCCCTACTCCCGTAGCTACATCCGCGCCCAATCCAGAAGAAATGAAAGGATATGTAGCGAGTAGCGTAGAAAAAAAGAGAGCAGTGATGATGTATATGTTGATAGGTATTATTGTTACTTCATTAGATACTAAACAAAAAAGTCCTTTTGAGTCGTTTCATCTCAAACAAGCGTTGGGACGATGGGCCGTTTTTATGTTGGTATTGATTGTCTCATTATTGTTCTTGCTCATCCCTATCATCAAATATCTTCCAATCATTATTCTCGTGATCATGCTCATATTCTTGGGTATTTGTATCAAACAAGCTACGGATGGAAAATATGGCAGAGATGCAAAAGCAAGCCTCGCCATCTTTGCGGGATTATGAGAACGAGTTCTAAATTTATTTGAAACAAAGCCGGTTAAATAA
>CAYUVZ010000069.1:1701-5601 GCA_964448265.1 uncultured Candidatus Peribacteria bacterium
GCTCCTCTCAAAGATTGTAAAGAAGCATTAGCAGAAGCGAACGATGATCTCACACAAGCACAGGAAATTCTCAAGAAGAAAGGTATCTCCAAAGCAGGTGCAAGAGCAGAGAGAGAAACCAAAGAGGGTATCGTCAAGGTAGAAAGCAGAGATGCTTGGATTATCGGATTGAAACTCCTTTGTGAAACAGATTTCGTAGCCAAAAACGAACACTTTCAGGCGTTATTCAACTCAGTATTTGATCAGATCGCCAGTCAGAAAAAAGAAATTAATTCATTTGAAGATATCGACCCAGCAATATTTGAAAAAGTAGATAATGAAGTCAAAGAATTTATGGGCAAGACAGGAGAGAACATGAAATTAGGAGGAGTGCTTATCACTCAGAAAAAAGCTTATGTTTACAATCATCCAGGCAACAAAGTCGCTTCTATTGTATATTACGAAGGAGGCACTGAAGACATCGCAAAAGAAATTGCTCTCCAAGTAGCAGCGATGAATCCTTTATACACTTCATTCGAGGAAGTAAACCAAGACGAAGTAGCCAAAATGACTGAAGAATTCGGCGCTGAACTCAAAGCAGCTGGTAAACCTGAAGCCATGATCAAACAAATTGTCGATGGAAAGATCAAAAAGGCATTGGCTGAAAATGTATTATTAGAACAAGAATATATCAGAGACGGAGCCAAGAAAGTCAAAGAAATGCTCCCTGATGATATGAAGATCTTGTGATTTACAAGGATAGCTATCGGTAGCTAAAAATATTCTTTTAATATATAAGCATATATGCTCATGGTAAAGTATGATCTCGTCCTCTTATTAGATGCAAAGCTTTCTGAAACAGAACGCAAAAAGCTGATTACTGATATGGAGAAAACTTTCAAAAAAAACATCCTTGATGAAGATGATATCGGATTACAACAGTTAGCCTACAATCTCAAAGGCAAAGCATGAAACGATAGTGCATACTTCTATTCCTTCAATATCCAAGTCAATGCTGAAGAAATTACCCAGCTCAAAAAGGAATTTCTCTACAACAAAGGACTCAAGAGATATTTCATTTACAGGATGGATGCCACACAACCCTATTACAAATTTGCAGCCTTAAACAAAGAGCTTACTGATATCATTGAAGCTCAAGCTGCCAAAAAATTAGGACAAAAAGTTTCCTTCTTCGCAGACAAGAGAAATGCTAAATATCTTTGTTGGAAAGCTATCCCTATGATCAAAAAATATGTTACGAGATTTGGAGATATGAAGCCAAGAAAATACACTGACAATTCAGTCGCTACTCAGAAAAAATTGAGAACTATCATCGCTAGAGTAAGAGAACTAGGATTAGTCTGATATACTAAAGAATAGATTAATTAGTAAAATTAGTAAGATTAATAAAATTAGTAAAATTAAAAAATTAATCTTCATAATCTTAATAATCTTCGTAATCTTTTAATCTTTTTCATTCATTTCAGGATGGCAAGTAAATTAAGAAGAGCCAGAAAAGTTTCTTGGCACAAAAGGATAAGTAAACATGGTTTTAGAGAAAGACTCATGACTGCAGGCGGCAGGAAAGTCTTGTCTAGAAGAAGACAAAAATGAAGAAAACAATTAGCTGTCCAACATGCATAATGCTTGTTAGAAGATTTTTTTTCTAAGGTTTTTCAGTACGTCTACTATATTGTTTATTTTCTTATCTCATGAACCATATGAGCACAAAAAAAATTGCTAAAGCAAAAAAAGTAGTCAAAAAAGTAGTAAAGAATACCGTGAAAAAACCACTTCCAAAGAAAAAACCTACGGTCAAATCATCTTCATCCAAAAAGACAGTAAAGCTGGATCGCAAGGTCGTATCTGCCCCTACTGCGAAATTCATCAAACATGAAAAGGAAAGTATCGCATATTCTACGCTCTTCAAAGATTTCTACAAAGAAGGCGATAGAATATTTTTGAGAAATCCAAAAAAGTTTGCAGGATTCCCAGATCTTTTGGATTTACAAAAGAGAGGATACGCTGATTTTGTAAATAAATATATCAATAAACTCTTTGATAATATCAATCCGGTCCGAGATATCGCATGAGAAAAAATGTATGTAGTCATCGATGATATCAAGATTTCTGATCCGATTGATGATGTCAAAACATGCAAAAAGAAAGAATTGACCTATGGAGGTATCATTACAGGTAAAGTAAAATTAAATGAGATCAGTGATGACGGCAAAAAGAAAACAGAAAAAACATTATTTAGCAAACGTGCAAATATCGGTATTCTTCCACTGATGACTCCATCAGCATCATATATTATCAATGGGGTTGAGAGAGTAATCATCTCTCAGATTATTAGATCATACGGTATTTTCTTCGCTCAGAAAGAGTTTAGATATTCCTTCAAAGTGATCCCAGAAAATGGCCCATGGTTAGAAGTACAAGTAGAAAAATCTGGTGTTGTCGTCGCGAGGATCAACAAATCTAGAAAGTTTCCTATCACGACATTGCTCAGGATTTTTGGTGCTGAAACTGATGAAAGTATTAGAGCAATGTTCCAAGATACCTTCGAAGAAGAAGATTTCAATTACCTAGAAACTACATTAAAAAAAGATAGCACTACGGACGCATTGTCTGCTGCCGAATTTGTATACAACAAGGTCAGACCAGGTGAATTGATCGATACAGAAAGTGCTCTAAATTACATCAAAAACCAATTTCTTTCTGTGGAGAGGATTTTTATGGGAAGGATTGCGAGACGCAAATTAAATGCTAAATTAGGTCTCAAAAAACCATTGGACGGAGATATCGCAAATGTCTTTGATGGAGAAGATCTAGTCGCTTCATTAAAATATTTATTTCATATTTCCAATTACAAAAAAGGATATTATGTAGATGATTCCGATCATTTGTCCAATAAGCGTATCAGATCTATGGGAGAAATCCTCTACGCACATTTACAACCCGTGATGAGAAAATTTGTAAAGAGTATCAAAGGAAAACTTTCCATTTTAAATTTGGAGAATCCATTAAAAATCACCGACTTGGTCAATTTTAAGATCGTAGACAACGCAGTCAAAAGCTTTTTTGCCACATCACAACTTTCACAATTTTTGGATCAGATTAATCCACTTTCAGAGATAGAACACAAGAGAAGAATTACTGCCCTCGGGCCTGGCGGACTCAAGAGAGAAACCGCTAAATTTGAAGTGCGTGATGTCCATCCTTCTCACTATGGAAGGATTTGTCCTATCGAGACACCTGAATGACAAAACATCGGATTAGTTATCTATCAGTCATTATATTCCAAAGTAAATGATGAAGGATTTTTGGAAACTCCAGCATTAAAAATTTATCGTGAAGCTGCACCCAAAAAGGAAACATTGATAAATAGGATTGCTCATCGTGATATTTGCGCTTTAGATGCCAAAGGTAAGGCACTCAAGACAGTCATCGTCAAAGAAGATCATTATATAGATGAAAAATCAGCCAAAGAGATCGAAAGATGTTATGGCAAATTAGGCACGATGATTCCTGTCAAACCGTATTTTACTAATCAGGTAGAATATATTTCTCCTGAATTTGACGAAAGATATTGTATTGCTGATGCGACTACACCGATTGATGCGTTCAACAACGTCACTGAAGTCCGTGTCGCTGCTAGACAATTCAACGAGATGGGAATGTTTCACGTCAATGATATTACTCACTTGGATGTCAATCCATCACAGATATTTAGTCCAAATACTTCATTGATTCCATTTGTAGATCACAATGATGCGGTGCGTGCCTCTATCGCGACCAATCAGCAAAGACAGGCCCTACCATTGTTACAAAACGATGCGCCGTTAGTTGGTACAGGATTGGAAAAAGATATTGTACAGATGACCCATGCCGTGCTCAAAGAAGAGGGTGAATGAGAAG
>CAYUVZ010000070.1:0-5532 GCA_964448265.1 uncultured Candidatus Peribacteria bacterium
GTTATCTGATTGTAATACTCAGCGATAGTCTGACCATTTTGGTAGAGAATAGTTGCTAGGTCTATGCCTACATATCTTCGATGCCGTCATTCCACAATCTTTCCGTCGATTTCTATGCCTTTCTGATAGGTATTGTGAAATCAGTATTTGTACGCATTCGCTTTGAGCCGGTCAGTATATTTATTTGGTAGGTCTAATGAAATAGTTCTGCCTCATCTCGTAAGGACATTGAGATCTAGAGCTAATCATGCCTGATGTTCGCTCGTGCCTGCTTGTGCACATTTGGTAAGGGAGCATCATCTTTTGACTAATGAATCTTGGAATGCTCTACTCCTCCACGCACTAATGATCCCCAGTCTGTCTCATTTAAAATCATTCCAGAAGTGCCAAGCGAGATCCGCGAAATAGATTCCAGGTTCCTGTCTGAGGGAAAAGGCGTATGACTTATTGGCTGTGAAGTCTGAGTCAATAGGTGTCAAATCCACTGGTTTGTATTCTAAATTAGCGAACGGATGTTGTGGGCTTAAATATCTCTGAAACGAATCGTCTGCATAAAAATCAAAAAAAACTGGAAGTTGAATCATGCCTGGGACTCCATTTGACGGGAGGACTGTAATGTCTTGGATCACACGAGATCATGAACCATATATCACAATAGCCTCAGCGTGAGTACGACTTTCTGCTAGGACAAATGTAACAATACTAAATACTCCTATAGCAAAAAAACTCAGACTGAATATGAATAGACGATGAGAACGCATATATTTTTATACCAATAAAAAATGACCAGATTCCTTATAGTTAAATCTAAGTCATTTTCAATTTCTTTTGGGGGGAATATATACTGATTATTTAATTTTCTAAAATCGCTGCCAAATCCTTATCATGTCAGTTTTTTCTGACTTTGCCATTGAAAGTATCTTGGATTTTCTTTTTAGTTTTGGAATCGAGATTTTTGACTGAAACTGCCTTTTTCTGTGAAGATGATTGAGCAAGAGCTTCTGACTGTTTTTCATCCAACGCAAGTTGCTCTGCGCTTTTTGCATTAAAATCATAATACTTTTTGAAGAGATTTTCTTCTCCTTTGCTTCTATCCAGCTGTTTGGCTATTTCGTATAAATCGTCATATATCTTGTAATTTCCACTCTGATATTTTTGTCTGGTTGCTGCATTTTTTTCTCTATTTTCACCAACAAGTGAGGCAGAAATTGTAGTCTCTATATACTCAGACCAATCTCAGATTTCATACGGTTTCTGGCTTTCAGGATCTTTGGCATAGAAATCTCCCATCGTTGAAGCGATGATAGAAGGAGATAAAATGGTATCCAGATTTGCTCTAAAGAATTTTTTGAACGCCTCTATTCCTTCTCTAAATTCATCTGGAGCATTTCATTTTCCAGCACTATTTCCATACAAGATAGTTCCATTGATGGTATATCGGAGTATATCTTCTGCCTCTCTACGTCTTTTGGGGTCTCAGCTTTGAAACATTTGCTGAACCGTACGCAATCTCTTGATGAAGATTGTTTTTTGATTCCCATCACCAAATCCAAACCCATCAAACCAGTTGAGGAATTTTCTGATAAAAAAGATGATTTCCTTGTCTCCTGTGAGTCATTGAGGAAGTCACTTTTTTACATTTTTTCGAAATGTTGCACGACCACCTTTTTCATGGGAATCTTTTCCGTCAAATTCTCCATCTTCATATTTCATCAGTTCCTTGACTACAGTTTCACATTTTGTAAATGGAGCTCTGGCTAATCCCGTAGGATTATGAAGGACATCTTTGTCGATATCTTCACTCTTTTCTTCTCCCATACGGATATATTCTTGGAGCAAAGCTCTATCATCGACAGGTACCGTAGGGTCTTTGGACAAGGCTAATAGTGTTTTCCCGTCAGCATTGACTCCATTGCTATCCATCTCAAGGAATTTAGAAAATCATTTCCCATTGCCATGGTTCATCCATCGCTGAGGGAAAACATCAGCAATAAATTTGCCCGCATTCCCCATATTTCCAAGGCTATAATTATCAGTCTTGTACTTAAAATCTTTGGTTTTGTTATCTCCCTGTACACTAGAATCTTCCCGAGTCCATCCTGTCTTACCGAAAGCACCTTTGGAAAAAATGTTGAGTAATTTTAATACTTTAGTTTGCTGGTTGATATCCTTTCCTCGCAAGCCTGGGAGAAATCCTCTAGACCTACAAATATCTTTGAACCATCACTTGGTGGTTGCATCCACACCATGTAAGAGCCAACCTGAAAGTAATAGGCCCATCACATGCATTTCAAACTGTTCATGCTGTTTCTCTGTCTGTGCATTCTCAGCCATGATTTTGAGATATGGAAATGCACTTACAGGTTTCCCATTTCTGGAATGTCTCGCAAATTCAAATTCTGCAAATTCAAAAGGTGTATTTGGATTAGCGTCTTTGATTTCTTTGTGCTTTGCGGAGATGGCGTTGTATCAGAATTTGGTTCTCATAGCCTCATCTAGTTTATCTGCGAAGGTTCTCGACCATTTGCTGGACTGATATTGTTCCTCTGCTCAAATTCCATGTTGTCTCATGTCAATCACATCCACCAGGTATGACATCTCTAGTCTCGTCATTTCTTCATTTCTATAAATCGTCCAATCGACACCGTAGCGTTCAGCATTTTGTTTCATATCATCCATCTTTTCATTGAGGATACTGAGATATCTTTTTTGGTGACCTTTTCCTAGGATCATATTTACCCGCATTCCCTTTCCGATCATGTCGAAATTCCTCGCATAGGGAGTTTTTTCTTTGTTGATGATAGTCAAAAGCATGGCAGGGATTTTGTACATATCTTTGGGCCTTTCTTTCCCGCTGGCCATATTTTTGAGAAAGTTAAAGTAGAAACTTGGGTAATGTTTATCTCATTCGAATATTTTTTGCCACTTTTCAATTTTTTTCCAGACCCTGGTATCTCTTTCTATATGATAGTCCATACCCATCTTTTCTAATCCTGTGCCGATTCTTGCAGAAAGTGGAGACCAAAACCTACCTATGGTATCAAACAATTTTCCATCTTGAAGCATCAGATCAGTCAGATCTTCTGTCTTTTCTTCATCATATTTTTTGAGAGAATCTGTGACTTTGCCAAAAGTATTTTTTACGAAGCCTTTGATATTATTGATACTAAATCGTGGTCTGGGTTTATTGAATCCTTTATCTTCATTTGATTCTTTGATCCCATGACCTTCTTTCATTTCCTCGCTACACTTCGGTTGCAGACCCTTGCTTGCGACGAAAAGCATAAACATGTGAGCATCCATATCTTGAGAATATTTGGAATTTGCTCCTGAGCCGAAATCTCCTGTAACTGTGAATGAACCGTCAGGATTGCGTTTGACTTGATAGTAAGTATGTACAACATGAGAAACTGTCCTTTTGGCGTTTTGATCGTACTCATATGCTTTGGAATCAAACCCAAAACATGCCACATCTTTGCCGACATAGTCTCCGACCGTAAATTTGTAGCCATTCCCGTCTCGTCTGATTTTGTCAAAAGAATAAGCGAATTTTTCAATAAAATCTGGTGAATGGAATCCACTGTCTTTGAGCAAAGCAAGTTGGTCGTTGGGGTCTTTGGATTTGCTAGAATCTGGCACTTTGTAAATATCTTCGCTAAATCATTTTTTGATACTGTCTAATGCGCTCTCTGTCATAGGCAAAGTTTTTGTCTTTCATTCATACGCGCCAAATGAAGATTCTCATCCATGTAATTTGACGGTAAAGTTTTCTTTTTTTCGATCGACGGCGGTAATTTCCATTCGCATCCATGAATCCCCTCCTGTCTCATCTGGAGGTAATCAAGTTTCACCTAGCTTGATAATCAGTCTCGTTCATTTAACTAGTCACTCATTGCCTTGATATATTTTTTCAGTAAATTTGTGTCACTGCAAATTTTGCCAAGCTTTGAGAAATTTTTCTTTTTCTACGGATTCTTTTTTTTCTAGCGTGGAATCTTTGTCCGCCTCGTCCTCGAATTCTCAATCTTGCGCTTTGTTTTCATTCGTATCTTTGTAGGTTTCCAGTTTTCAAATTCTTTCTCAGAGTTTCTTTTCTCGTTCAGGAGTAATCTGTGCTAACATTTCCTGTTGACCGAGAATGTATCCTAGGACCAATCAGCCCAAAGTTTCTCCATTGAGCGTGATGTGTTTGTCTATAATGTCGACATCGTAATTTAATTCTTCATCATGGTTGATAATGACTGCTCCGTCTTTATCTTGGACTAGTTCTCTATGTTGAGAGGGAGAGGTAATAGGCTGAGTGTAGAGAAATCGAGCCTGTCCATCCATATCTCCGTCATCAGCAGATTTTCTGAGAGGAGGATATTGGGAGAGATATCATTCTAGGATTTCGCCATCTTTTTTGACTCTGACTTTGTATCCTTCATTGATTTTAGTTTTTCAGTTTTTGGCATTGAAGGTATGGAAAAGGTGTTCAAAGAGAATTCCTTTTTCGAAGAAATCACCACTGGATGCTGTCTGGAGAATCGTGAAACTCAAAGGTAAACTTTCCATCTCAGAGAGTTGAGAAATACTGAGAAATTTATCTACCTGATTTCATAAAAATGTTTTGCTTGTAAATTTGATGTTGACGGTGCCATCTTTGGTTGGGATGGTAATATTCATTTTTTGCAGATCGAATAAGTCGTTTACAAATTGGGTTAATCCTTCCTGAGTGACGGATAATAATTCTGGTGCTTTATTTTGGATGATGTCTTGCAATTTATGTTTGACTAAGACATTGACGATGACTTGCTGATCCGTTGAAGATAATAGTGAGAAGTCAAAATGTGTAGAGACTAATTTTTGCATCACAGCGGATAAATTTTTGTCTTTGCTCGCAAGATATTTGATGTAAGCGTTTCGGCGAATCAGCTCTCTTTGTTTTTTGAGCATTTTCAATTCTTTTCTCATTTTTTTTCTTTCGTCATCAGAAATATTTTGAGAAATTTTTAATTCGATATCATACACCTTGGTATCTACGAGACCTAATTGCTGATGGACAGTAGGATCTATGGCTGATATTTTATCATCATCATAAGGATAGATTTTGAAAATCTCATTGGCATAGGGAGGGAATTGTTTGACTGCATCGACCACCACGCCGAGATAATGGTCGATGGCATCTTTGGTTTCTTGCACTTCTTGGAAGAGTTGGCGAGTAGCCAGTCTGTTGAAAATCCTTCTGAAATAGAGTTCTTGTTCTGCATAGCCTTTCAATTCTCAGATCTTTCTGCCTAAGTTTAACATCCCATCTTTGATATCTCAATTGGTAACTATGATACTGTCTAATTTTTTGGCGAGTGGTTTGTCAATTTCTGTAGCATGTTCGTCGAGAAAATTCGTTCGTTCATTTCTAAACGAGCGTAGATCTTGGATGGGACTAAAGATGGTAATATCAGATTTAAATTTATTTTTGAATGCTGTTTGAAGATTTTTGGGCAGTTCTTTGGCGAGTTTGGTGATAGCCACTGAAACCATAACTCTCTCTAC
>CAYUVZ010000071.1:0-5428 GCA_964448265.1 uncultured Candidatus Peribacteria bacterium
AAGATTTATTTGATTTCATTGATATAAAATATACAGGACTAAAATGAGCCGAATTTGCGAAACAAATAGTAAAAGATGTAGATATAATAAATAAACGGATTGCCACTATTTATAGAAAAAATAAAGAGATCTAAGAGATACCTTTAAAAAAGATAATAGCTACACTCCTTTTCCCTGCTTTCTTCCTATCTGTATCCGTCAGATATCTCGAGACACAATGAAAACTTGAAGTTCTCCGAGAGTTTTTATGATGTCGAGAATATACCGGTGATTTTTGATACATAAAGTACGAGCGTCAGTGAAGTAATTTATGAGTTCAAAAACAATCGGTATATATTTTCCTGAGTCTAATATTTTTTGGCATGATTCCTACATATAAGTATGCTCGGTATCTATCCTTTTCTACTGCGTCAAAAATCTACTTGATATTTGGACGGGGATATGTATTATCTCAATTAATTTTAATTGATAACCATAGAAACATGAACACAGCATTAGCAATTTTTGAGTGAAAAGAAGTCAGAAGAATTTGGGATGATTTGAGAGAAGAGCGATTTTTCTCTGTAATTGATGTGGTTTGAGTTTTGTCAGAAAGTGTAGATCCAAGGAACTATCGAAAGGTTCTAAAAAACAGGCTAAAAGCCGAATGAAGTGAGGTGGTTACAAAATGTAACCAACTGAAAATGATGTCATCTGACGGCAAATATTATTTTACTGACTGTGCCGATACAGAAACCTTACTTCGTTTGATTCAATCTGTTCCATCGCCCAAAGCAGAGCCTTTTAAACAATGGCTAGCAAAAGTTGGATATGAGAGGATCCAAGAAATTCAAAATCCCGAGCTTGCTCAAGATAGAATGAAATTGATCTATGAACAGAAATGATATCCAAAAGAACGAATAGATAGGAGATTGAGAGGAATAGCTATTAGACAAGAACTCACAGAGGAATGGAAATCAAGATGAGTTAGTTCGAACATTGATTATGCTATACTTACCAATGAAATTTCTCAGGCAAGTTTTGGCATGACGGTATGAGAATATATGAAACACAAATGACTGGATAAAAAGCAAAATCATAATCTGAGAGATAATATGACAGACTTTGAAATCGTTCTCACTATGCTCGGAGAGACTACAACGACTAATCTTCATAGAAAAAGAAATAGTAGAGAATTCCCTGAATTGAAAAAAGATGCCAATGATGGAGGTAGCGTTGCTGGTAATGCTAGAAAAGACATAGAAAACAAATTATGAGAGAGTGTCGTATCCGATAAAAATTATCTTCATCTCACACAGAAAAAGTTAAGAAAAAAATAATTTTTATATCCCCTTCCCTGCCTTCTTCCTATCTGTATCCGTCAGGTAAATTTTCCTGAGTCTAATATTTTTTGGCGTGATTTCTACATATTCGTCAGTGCTGATGTAGGCGAGGGAGTCTTCCAAAGTCAACGGGATGATAGGTTCTAACCTCATCGCTTCGTCATTTCCACTTTCTCTGACATTGGTCTGCTGTTTATTTTTGGTTAAATTTACGACCATATCACCTGGCTTTGCACTTTCGCCGACGATCATTCATTCGTACATCGCAGCTTGCGGAAGGATGAAGATTTTTCCTCTTTCTTGCAATTTCCAGATGCTGTATTTCATACATTTCCCATTTTGCTGGCTAATCATGGATCCGGTTGTCCTCTTGGGAATGTCTCATTTGTACGGCGCGTAATGAGAAAATGAACTATACATAATCCCCTCCCCCTTCGTCATCAAGACAAACTTGGATCTAAATCAGAGTAATCCTCTCGTTGGGACTTCAAATTGTAAGGTCGTCACTCCATTCACGGTACTCATATTCGTCATCTGTCATTTTTTGTTCGCGACCATATCGATCACCATCCCGGATAATTTTTCGTCCACATTGATCACAACGCTTTCTATTGGTTCAGTTTTATGACCATTCTCTTCTCTAAAAATTACCTGCGGAGCGGAGACTTGAATTTCAAATCCTTCTCTTCTCATCGTCTCGATCAAGACGGATAAGTGGAGTTCTCCCCTACCAGAAACTCAGAATCTATTTCATCATTTATTGAAGTCAATTTCCAAACCGACATTGGTCTGCAGTTCTTTTTGTAATCTTTCTAAAATATTTTTTGAGGTAACGAGTTTTCATTCTTTCCCAGCGAAGGGCGAATCATTGACGAGAAAATCCATAGTCAATGTCGGTGCATCTACTTTGATCGGTGGGAAGGGTTCACATCATTCTACACCAATCGTTTCTCCGACATAAATATTTGGGATCCCTGCAATCGTCACGATATCACCGCACAAAGCCTGCTTAGTTTCCACTCTCGAAAGTCCCAATGTCGTGAATATTTTGGTAATTTTTCCTTTTCTCTTTTTTCCATCATTGTCGAAGATAGCGACTTCCTGTCCTTGAGCGACGGTTCATTCATAGACTCTTCCGATTCACAATCTTCCGATGAAATCATCATACCCCAGATTTGCAATCTGCATACGAAATGGTTTATCAGAATAATCTGGTGCTGGCTGTACTGCCTTTTCTATCAGATCAAACATCGGGAAAATATTTCATTTCTCCTTGGCTTCTGCAAAATCTTTGAGATCGTCAAACGCATATCCACCTTTGGCACTGCAGTAAATAATAGGAAAATCTGCCTGTGCGTCAGTCGCTCACAATGCAAAAAATAAATCAAAAAGCTGATTGATGACCCAAGTTGGTCTTGCTGTTTCTTTGTCGATTTTATTGATGACGACGATCGGTTTGAGTCCCAATTCTAATGATTTTTTCAAAACGAATTTGGTCTGTGGCATCGGTCATTCGTAGGCGTCTACGAGTAATAATACGCTGTCGACCATTTTCAAAACTCTCTCTACCTCGCTTCCGAAATCAGCATGTCCTGGAGTATCGATGATATTGATGACATCTCCTTTGTAGTTGATGGAAGTATTTTTGGAGTAGATGGTAATGCCTCTTTCTCTTTCCTGGTCATTACTATCCATGATGAGATTCTGATCTTCAGCCAATTTCATAGTCCCCGACTGGGTAAGCATTTGATCGACTAAGGTGGTTTTTCCATGATCTACATGGGCGATGATGGCGATATTTCTGATTTTCATTGGTGATGGGAAATGATTAAAATGAAAAAGACCCGATTAATAAGGCCTTTAGTGAAAAAGCACTTCTTGATTGATGAGAATATAAGGTTTTCCTATGGGAATGCAACTATAACTCGTTACATCCCAACTTTAAAAAATTTTCATTAATCATTTCTTTTGGTTTCTTTTGTTGGAATTTCTCCCAAGAAATTGTTTGTCACAAATTCAGCGATATCACCTATATTATCCTGATATTTAGCGAAAGCGAGCATGAGTTTTGCCCTTGCTGCCTCTATAGTCATATATAATGGAGTCACTCCAGCATTTATCATTTCTTCTGCAGCCGCATACATATCTAGTTTTGGATCTGCATTTACTGGACTCGCAGCATAAGCTAAAATATTTTGATCTTTTGCTTCCTTTCCAATTCTCTTCATAGCAAGAATATCATAAGTGTTCGCACCATATGTTACTAATAGCAATGCTTTACAAGCGGAGAATCTTATGCTTGCCACAAGCGATCTTGGATCTTCTTGCATTTCTGCAGGCAGTTCTTTTATTCTGTTTGGCCCCCTGTAGATTATTGGATTAAAACGCTTAGTGCCTGGAGATTGACGCAACCAGTTTGGCAATACAAAATTATCGGGATCGGGGAGATCACTAAAATCGATAACATATTTATGCATAAGTGTATTCATAGCTCTTGCATTATGGTCACTGACTTTTTTCATTCCTGTAGTCAACAGAGCAACACCACCCATTACAGTCAAACTTTCTGCACAGTTATTTTTATGCAACATTTTTAATGCGTATAAACCTTCTTTCACATTCCTTTGTGCATCGTTAATTTTAACATTGATCGTTTTTTGTGCTCCTGTATGAACTACATTAAAAGGCATATTTTGTCCCAACATCATTTCTAAATGATTCCCAGACTTTGGCATAGTATCTGTTCCATGAACAACGAAAAAACCAGCAAAGCGCTTTTTAATCTCTGATTTCATTTCTTGCCGAATATATGACATAGCTATTGCCATATCCCCAACATCATCAATATCCAACTGCGAACTATCTGTAGAATAGGCGTCCAATCATAGGATTTCAAAATCCTCTTTTAATCTTGCATCAGATTTTTCCATAATAGAATCGAAATTCAAATCTGGTTCTAATGATCCGTTTGGTCCAGTCGGAGACATAGATATTGTTCCCCCCGTTCAGAATCCTATCACAAAAGTTTTATCATTTTTTTCTAAACTATTTATCCTTTCTATAAACTTTTTCACAAGAGTTGGTGTCAAATTGATTTTTTTCTTCTGCTCTTCAATATGGATTGGCTCATGATATCTAAGATTATTTATATCAAATGGATTCTGTACTCTTTCAACTGGATTGTTATAATCAGCAGGTAATTGGGGCAAAGAATTCAAAAAAATTAATCCTAACTTTATGGCTTCCTGTGATTTATTTGTGGCTTTGCACTGAGTCGATTTATTCATGCCCATATGATAATGTAAATAAAAACTGATGAGTTTATAACTATTCTAGGCACAATGTCAAGCCTATCTTATATATTTAAAACAAAAAAGAGGGACTTCAATATGCAGGTCCCTCTTAATATTCTCAATATTAGTACTGATGGCCTTTGGTTTTGCTAAAGCTGACTCAGGTAGTTTCTCTATATTCGTCGGCTTCTTTGGTCTTGAGAGAAATGGATCCTTGGAGAGTGATGATTTCAGCTTGATTGGTGTCGGTGTCATAGATTGCGAAAGTAGACACCCCCGTCTTGTGCGCTGATATTTCTCATGGGTTTACGACTAAGCAATCATTCACTTTATCGATATTGTGGATATGATTGTGTCCGTAAAATACCGCATCAAAATCTCATGATTTCGCCATAGGCTTGGCGAGCAAAGGATAGTGTGTGAGAAATATTTTTCTGTTTTCTATCTCGATACTATCAAAAGTTTCAAATCAGACTTGTAAATTACTTCACGCAGACAATGCTGTTTTGGTGATGGCTACCTTATCTCCATCATTATTTCATCGGATAGCATATACGGGGATAGAAGATCAAGCAAGGATTTCAGCGATTTTGTTATTTATAAAATCACCGAGAAAAAGTATTTTCTTTACATCATATTCCGCGACTTGTTTGAGAAACAGGATTACATTGTGAAAATTTTCGTGGATATCAGCTATGACAGCGATTTTCATAGGAGAAGGGGGAAAGGATAAAAATACTTATTAATTATTAGCGATGATGTGGTGCATGATTCCATTGATTAACTTGGATGAGCCTTCATCGGAATATCTTT
>CAYUVZ010000072.1:0-5392 GCA_964448265.1 uncultured Candidatus Peribacteria bacterium
ATACAAAACTATCTTATCTTAATTAATGGTGCATTTCGCTTGATAATTAACTTTCGCATAAATTTCTTGAAAAATCTTCTCATTTTTTAGATGTTCTTTGCTCAAGTTTTGGTATGTAGATATAAGCTCTTTGTTCTCTTCTTTGAATTTTTCTGTAAGCACTTTTCTTGCTTCTTTTCATAATAGCTTTGCCTCTTTTTCTCCCTTGAAACTCATTAGTTCCTTCACTGATGCCGCTGTTTTTCTTTTTTCGTTCTGTACTGCAGAAATCTTAGAACCAAGTTCTAGTTTTGTCTGATTGTACTGATCAGCTGTCTGTTGTGCTTTGGTAACCATGATGGTAAAGTTAGTGATAAAATAGGTGTGTTAATATAAGTATATTCGGAATTGTAAAAATTGCAAATTTCATCGCATTTCTTATAGATATTTACCTCCCGAAGTCAAGTCGGTTTTATATTTTGTTTGGAATCGTGTTTTAGTGTGAAAAAATACAAATTTTTACGACTTGTCACACCATAAATGTTTATTTTTCAAAAAAATCACACCTGAATATGCTGGCTACACTTGTTTTCGCAAAAAATATCTCTATATAAGGTATATAATTTATTTCACAAACTATCTATGAAGTGGAGTCAAAAAATATTTTTTATGCTCATACTCGTAAACAGTGTATTTTTTTGCTATGCGCATGCAGACTATCAAGACTATCTCAAACAATTGCAAAGCATGAATATAGATACTGACAAAATCAGCGACCAGAATGCTCTATCGCGTTATGATGTTGCGAGGCTTTTGAATACTTCGGAATGTCAGGACTGCGTAAAACCTAATCAGCAGAGAGTGAATATGTACAATCAAGATTTTTGGAATGACTTTTCACCGACAAGAGATTTTCAGGATATTAATTTCCAGTGATGAATGCGAAGCGGAGTGATGTATTATTATTGTGTAGCGTATGTCGGAGATATGAATTATATGAGAGGATATCCTGCAAGCACCAGTCCTATATGTGCAGGACAATTTTGCGGAATAAAAAATACAACCGTCGCAGAATTTTTGCAAGTGGTGGTAAATCTGATTACTCAATATATCTACCAGGACATTACGATGAATCGGACTACCGTGCAAAAGCGAATCAGTGGGTTGAAGCCTGACAGTTATGAATATAAAAACTTTTCCAGTGCTGACTTGAAAACGATCAAGCAGAATGCTGTAGAGTGCAAAGATACCTGTGCACTGAAAAAAGCTAGTGATGTACAGATATATTTGAAATACTGTATGTTTAATCTTACGCAATGTGGGATGCAGGCATACGGCAAAATCAAGCAAGGTGTCTGGCCTGTGGCGGAATTAAATTTACTCGCGACACAAAAAATTATCAGTCTGGATAGCTCTGTACGAAGCAAAACCGATAGTCTCGTAGATGGGAAAACCGTCTTGCAAACTTTGTTTAAATTGAATCAAAAAATAGATTGTACTTTTGACAATGACTATGACTGCGATGGCATTGTAAATGCCCAAGATGCTTGTCCCAATGCATACAATCCAAAACAAACTGATACCGACCATGATGGACTTGCTGATGTCTGTAGCCCTGATATCGATGGAGACGGTGCAAAAAATCCGATTGGTATCGTGGATGATAATGACCGTGTAAATATTAAAGCTCTGAAAGGTCGAACCTGAACATTGGATAATTGTTTATTTGTAGTGAACCCTGATCAGACAGATACGAACAAAAATCATATTGGCGACGCTTGTGATACGCTCCAAGGCAACGCCATAGGACTGTATATCAATATACCGAAACTAAGTGGTCAAGCTCCTCTTACGGTTTCTTTCGATGCAGTATACAAAGGGAATGTCTCACAGGTGGATTGGGATTTCTGAGATGGGTATCAAGGACAAGGAGCAACCATTGATCATATTTTTTCTCGTCCGTGAATGTACAACGTCAAAGCCACCGCTCATAGTTCTTGAGCTGACGCCCTAGCACAGGTAATCGTCATCGTAGGATGAAGCAAATGAGATGAGAATGGTATGCAAATCAAAGTCAGTTCCGCTGGAGGGAATCTTGGTGCAACTTTAACCTTTTCACCTTCTATCTTGAGTGAGGTAGATACATTGGAATGGAATTTCCCTCAAGAAAATATTTCGAGTAAAAAATCCGCACAACAAAGTTTCAGCAAGATATTTAAAGTCTCTGGAGAGAATCCTGTCTTGGTCAAATGATACAAAAACTGAATTTTGACTACGATCAGTTACTTCGTGATAGGTATCTGAACAGGTCACGGAGCAATACTTCAAAGTAGTATGCTCAACCCCGAGATTCATCAGAATATTCTTTTTGAAACTAAAACGTACAACATTACTAACAAAAATATTTCATATACGGAATGGGATTTTGGTGATGGAGAGACGACAAGATGAGAATTGAGTATGCAACATGCGTATACTCAGCCAGGAAAAAAAGTGGTACTACAAACTATCCATCTTACTGATGGGGTGAATATTACTTCCATGCTTACTATCAATGTAGTAGATACTTCTGCTTTGGCTTCTTATGCTTTAGTAGTTACGCCATCTGCATTATTTGCTACGCTGGGAGATAGTGTAACCTTTACTCCTCGTGTGATCGGCACTCCCCTAGCGACTATGATTATGCAGGTGCAAGATTTTGGTGATGGAACTACTCAGAAAAATGCTGATATTCAAAAAAAATCCGATGCAGTCAAACATGCATATAGTATCAATGGTACAGCATTGCCGACAGAAACCATCTTTATTGATCAGTGTAATTATCTCAAAACTCAAGCGACTATTGCCGTGCAATGAACAGATATGTGTCTGGCTCATTATCTGAAATGAGATATGCATACGGCGTTCAAATGTGATATGGATAAAGACGGCATCCCTGATATCTGTGATAGTGACATTGATGGAGATGGGATAGCGAATGCGCTTGGATTGATTACTCATGAAAATAAAGACTGCGCTTACAATTCTGGAAATATGGATACTTCGCTTTTGCAAAATCAGTATGCTACTATTTGTTCTCTAGATAATGCTCCGTTGACGGTAAATGCAAACCAATTGGATCTCAATCAAGATGGTATCGGTGATGCGTGATCGGGATTGACAATTGTCCCTGCAGATCAAGACAGTGATGGCGATGGTATCCCTGATAGTCAGGATCTGTGCCCAACTATCCCTGAGACATACAATGGGATTCAAGATACTGATGGCTGTCCAGAGATAGGCACAGAATTATCATGTGTTTCATCATACACTTTTCCAAATACCACGCTCATTGTGACTCCTACCACATGCAATCAATGTCCTTGTCAGTATTCAGACTTTGCAAATAATTTAGCAAATAATGATGAAGTCAGAGCTGTATTGCGAGATAGCAAAAAAACAATCCAGTACAATTTCTCTACACCGTGGATTGTTTCATTTGAGTAATGAGATTGACCTTTAAATTATATACAAAAAAAGCATCAGGGTGTAACGCCTGACTCTTTTTTTGATACTTATATCTCAATACTTATGTCTACTGAATAGCGCCTACTGGGCATCCTTCTTCGGCTTG
Organism: uncultured Candidatus Peribacteria bacterium; assembly: GCA_964448265.1. GTDB lineage: Bacteria > Patescibacteriota > Gracilibacteria > Absconditabacterales > Absconditicoccaceae > CAJBLF01. Next base: position 3,593 of record CAYUVZ010000072.1, read on the forward strand.
TTTGAACAAAGCATCTTCTTCTGGAGTTGAGGGTTGTTTGATCATTACTGCTTTGCCATCAGCTTCATCCATTTTGAAAAGAGTATCAGCTACTGCTACGCATCCTGCACATCAGACACAAAGGTCTTTATCGACTGTTGCCATGGTTGAATGTATTAAAAGGTTAAAAAGGTGCAATGGTGCAATGGTATAAAGGGCCTTTCTTTACCCTTGCTCCTTTAAAACCTTTGCCCCACTATAATTGTTAGTTATTCTCATCATTCTCTTCATCAAAAAGTCCTTTGAATGATTTTTTGTGTTGGATATCTTTGATGACGTCATCATCGACCACATTTACAATTTTTGTTTTGCCAGCATATTCTTTGGCATGTTTGATTACTGAAATTAATGTAAGGACCAATCCGAGCAATAAAACAAGTTGGATGAAATAGTAGGATCCTGTCACCGTAATCGTCTGTGTACTTGTTCCTACGACATTGATAGTATCTCCTATACTCATAAATGCTGTAGCGATGAGGAAAAGAAATCCGAAATTGAGCAATGCATCATTTTCTTTGAAACCGAAATAACCGATGATGAAATTTTTGAATCTAAAACTCATATTCCATCACAATAAAACGACCATACTTATGAATGTGATAATCAATGTCTTGAAAAGATGGATATTGAGCAACCGCACTCCATGAGAGGCATCATTGACAGGTGAAATCCTAATCAAAGGAAGGATAATCAATAACGCTGCAAGGATCCAGAGATACAAAACAAAAACTTTTTGGTGTTTGGTAAATCTCGTAAATTTTTGCATTAATTTGGAGAACTGATCCCCAAGATGAAGTTTTTTGTGCATTGGCTGTGGGTAAGATTAAAAATGCTAGTACAGATGGTTTACTTATTTATGAGACTAATTCAATACTGATTATAAACTATAGGCATCTGCTCAAATAGGCGTCTGTGTTTGTGTATTGGTAGTAGGTGAAGTGGAATTTAAATTTTCGTATAAATCACCACGATATTGGCTGTTTGTGTTACTTTCTTTGATGACATTTCCAAGGTTGAACAATGTAGTAATTACGGTCCCTGCTTTGTTAAAAATATTTTTGGGAGTGTAGGTATTGTAATCAGCTACATTCATCCATCTCAAAACTGTAGGTACGAGAAATAATAAAACTATAGTTAAAATCACACCAATAATCATAAATCTGATACTGTTTCGTCATTTTTTCTTGTTTTCTTCTTTCGCATGAGAAAAAATAAAGAGAAAAATTGCACGGATAAATGTATAAACACATCCGCCGATGACTATCACTACGACAATACCAAAAACAGTCAGCACAGCATTTTGTATGGTAGCATTATCATATACACCCATTCATTTCATGAAAAAAATGTAAAATATTATGCTTTCTTTGCTTCTTTTTTGGTGACACCTTTTCTCTCTCTATGCACGAAAAATTTCTGGAAAAGTGCGTCTTTGGTTTCAGCATATAGGAGTTTTGCAACTCTTTCAGAGACTTGTGCTCCTTTGGCAATCCATGCTTTGATAGTAGCAATATCTACCGTCAAAAGATGCTTGTGAGGGTCATAGGATCCTAGAACTGCTTGAGCTCATACCTTGATAGGTTTAGTATGTTCGGTCAAAACCACTCTATAAAATACCAAATTTTTTCTTCCTTGTCTGGATAGTCTAATAGTTAACATTCTTTGGAGATTAAAAAATTAAAAGATTTAGTAAGATTTAGAAAATTACTTGAGTTTTTCTTTGGAATTTACAGGTAACTTTGTCTCGAAAGTACAAAAATA
>CAYUVZ010000073.1:0-5380 GCA_964448265.1 uncultured Candidatus Peribacteria bacterium
AAATTTACTTCATAGATATATTTATTAAATAGACTTGACTTATCTACTGTAAATACTATATATAGAGTATTTATTTTTCGTTGTATCAGAAATGGTGGAGAAAATCCTGACAGTAGGTGATGTTCCCAACGACTGAGGGCTCTCTGAGGCAGATATCGATTGTACCACAGAAGCTCAAATATGGAAATCTGATATTACTCAGATGATTTTTACCAATCTCATTTTGGATGCACCTTTGGAGAAGGAATCAACTAGTATTGCGGTTTTTAATCTTTTGAAAAAGTGAGTGATCCTCCAAAAGCATCAGAGTCATTTGTCATGGCTAGCACGCAATATGGAGGAACCTAATGAAACATTTTATCAAATAAAAAAATATTTAAATATATTTAAGAATACCAAAAATGAACTTGTCCATGCATTTATTTTCGATGAGCATAATAGAGTAAAGGCGGAAGAACTTATAAAAAAATTTATCGTTTTGTGAGCGCGTAGCGCATTATTGGACTACGAGTGGATAAGTGATTTCGATGAATTTGATATTGCAATGACACAGTCAAAAAATTGAGCATATTGATTTGTCCAGAAGGTGGACAAGTGAGTGAAAGAAATTTTGTCTCCTCAATATATGTCGATCGATAATTATGATAATTGTGGGATGGCTAGGGTGAAATGAATAAATGGATTGTACTGATTGATCCAAAAGACGTATGAGGGAGTGAAAGAAATTTTGTCTCCTCAGTATAAAGAAATTACTCCTTTTGATTGTTATGGAATAGCTAGAGTGAAATGAGTAAATGGATTATACTGATTGATTCAGAGGACAGATGGTGAAATACGTGAAATATTGAGTCCAGAGTACGAGGATATCCTTTGAGATTTTGATGAAGATGGAATGATCTGTGTACAGGGAAATAATGAATTGTATGGTTTAATTCAAAAAACAGATGACTGAATTACTGTCATTATCAAACCTATTCATAAATATCCTTTGGTAGAATCAGATGGGAAATATTTTGTGAAAGCATTTGGTGGCGTGAAAAAACAAGTCTATCCACAGCTGGAGAAATGATTGCTCATGGGATTTTTTTCTTTGTAGAAAGGGGATAATCAATTGAGGAGAAATTACAGATTTTCCAGGATGGCGGATTTTACGTCATCGAGTCAGATCATATCTTTGATAGAAATCCGAACGGTATCTTTGGTTCAGTATATTTTTTTTAATTCTTTAAGTTTATCTTGGTCAATCAAATCAATCTTGTTGAAGATCAGAATCCTCTTTTGTTTGGCTCCGATTTCATTTAGAATCTCATTTACGATGTCGATTCTTTCCTGGATGAAGGGATCTGAGGCGTCGATGACATGTAGGAGAAATTGTGCTTCGATACTGTCTTCTAGCGTAGAGGCGAAGGATTTTACCAATTTGGGTGGAAGATCGCGGATAAATCCGATGGTATCGTTGAGCAGGATTTCCTTGCCTTGTCAGGTTTCGGGATTTGTCATGAGATAGAGGTTGCCTACATGGGTTCATAGTGTGGCGAAGAGTTTATTTTCGGCGAGGATTCATTTCTTGGTCAGGGCATTGAGGAGGGATGATTTCCCAGTGTTGGTGTAGCCTACTATTCATATGGTTGGCATACCCTTTTTGAGTCTTGAATCTCTATGGAGTTTCCTCATCTGCTCGTATTCTTTGAGTTTTTTTTCTATTTTTAATGTCTTTTCTTGCAAATGTCTTTTCATCCTTTCTGTGTTCGTCTCTCAGATTCCTGATGTTCCGATACCTCATCACTGTCTGCTGAGTTCCATACCCATACCGAAGATTCTAGGTCACATGTGTCTGATGGCTGCTAATTCAATTTGTAATCTGGATTCCATCCCTGTGGCGTGTTTATCGAAGATTTTTAAAATTAAGTCGACTCTGTCTCGGACTTCGGATTTGATAGGGCGGAGTTTTTCGTTGATATGGTAAATCTGTGCGGGTTTGAGGACGTTTCAAATAATGAGGAGATTGGCGTCTAATCTTTGCATGTCTGCCATAATTTCTTCCAGTTTCCCACTACCGATATAGGTCTGATAATCGGGTTGGTCTCTCTTTTGGTATTTTTTGAGTACCACAAGTCAGCCATAGGTATTAACCAGGCTTTCTAGCTCTCTCATTCTATCTTCCAAGAGGGCATTATCAGTATCTTTGGTGACGATATCTACTAGGTAGACTCTCATAGGTTGGGCTTTTTCATCCATATCTTCTTTGTGTTAGTGGAATAAATTCATTTTAATTATAATGACCTTCTTTGTTTTCTCAATATGAATAAAAAAACATTCTGAATAAAAAATCCAGAATGTTAATGGGGAAATTAAATAGTATTTTTAAATTTTTTTTGGTCTTTTATTCGGATCGGGGTTCTCGAATAATCCTTGTTTCCAGTGCAATCTGCACACTGCAAAATAATTTGCATCGCCTACTTCGATTTGCTGTCCTGTTTTAACAACAGCCTCATCTAAGGTTTTGATATGCATTTTGGTGCCTTGCCCACACCAGCAAACTGTCCTAATTTCTTGTATTTCGTCGCTCAAAACGAACAATTCTTCAGCTGCGGGAAATATTTTTCCCCTGTAATCGGATTTTAATCCATATAATAGAACAGGAATTTTTAACAAATCCACAATATCGGAAAACTGCCACATATGACACCTTTCCATAAACTGGATTTCATCTGCGATTACGCAGTTGGGTGCCGGCAATCTATTTTTAACCATTTCAAAAATATTATCATTTTTAGTTATAGATATCGCAGGGATATTTATACCAATTCTTGATTCTATTTTGTTGGTCCCGCTTCTTGTGTCTATGGCTGATGTAAACACCATAGTCTGCATTCCTTGGTTAATAAAATTGTGGTTTGCAGATATTACTTGAAGGGATTTACCAGATCCCATTGTTGCATAAAAAAATCTGAGTTTTGGTAGCATATTTTTATTTTTTTAAATTATTTTTATATTTTTTTTCACTATATACTTAGCTTTTTTGTTTTTGCAAGGGGTTTTTGGGGGAAAGTGAGAGGAAGTCTGTTTTGAGGAGACAAATCCCCCCAACCCCCAGATTGCTATTCTATTTTGGGTGTCACAAACCCACCCCCGCAAAGCGGGGCAAGCCCAACCATTGCCTTGCAAGGCGGGCCCCCTCCCTTATCCAGTTTTGCTGGATTCCCTACGGTCTCAAGGAGGGGCAGGTTGAAAAGTTTAAAGAAAGAGGGGGCCTCAATGAATTTGTTGATAAGAGTTAATTTAGAGTTTTTATTAAAAAAAGCCCTATAGTATAGGACAAAAAAGGTTATGAGGTGGGTCATTGCCGACAAAATGCCAGCATGTATCCACCTCAGGTTAATCCCTCAACGGACTCATACCCCATATATGGGATGGATCTGTGGGCTTCATTTTATATACAGTAAAAGCGGATCTTTTCTCAAGAGATTTTTTTTGGGGAAAGGGGGGATTTTAGATTGATAATGAACTGATGATGTCAGAGGAGGAAGATTCTGATTTGAGGGGACAAATCCCCCCAACCCCCTTTAACAAGGGGGCCTCAATGAATTTGTTGATAAGAGTTAATTTAGAGTTATTCTATTTTTTTTAAATTTTGTGTTAACAAATCCCCCCAACCCCCAGATTGCTATTCTATTTTGGGTGTCACAAACCCACCCCCGCAAAGCGGGGCAAGCCCAACCTTTACCCCGCAAAGCGGGGCCCTCCCTTGTCAGGGCGGGGCAGGCAAAAAAGTTTTAAGAAAGAGGGGGTCTCAATGTTCAAGTATTTCAGGTTGAAAGTCGAATAGCAAATAAGTATAGTTGATTTACATCAGATTTTTTTAACATTAATTAAAAACACAATGAGCATAATGACTATTGTTTGAATCGTTGTAGCCCTATGACTGGGCTGATTAGGGTGATTTTTTGGGTACAAGAAAACTCTTACACAGAAGGCATTACAGTTTAAAGAAAGGATGTCCAGAGTGAAGGAGATAGAGGAAGAACTTCTGGAAGAAGCCAAAAAGAAGGCTGATAAAACATTGGAATTGGCACAAGAGAAGGCACAAAAAATTGAGACTCAAGGTTTGGAAAAAATGGAAGTCATCCAAAATAGATTGCTCGCTAGGGAGGAAAAAATGGATGAGAAATTAGAGAGATTAGAGCAAGAAAAGGTCAAGCTTACCGACAAGCAAAAAGAAATGGATGCTGTCATTCTCAAGCAAGTAGAGAAACTGTCTGAGGTTGCCAAGCTTTCCAAAGAAGAGGCAAAACAGCAATTATTTCTCAATATCGAAAAAGAAAATGGCAAAGAATTAGTCGCCTTTATCGAGAAATTTAAAACTATCAAAAAGGAAGAGGCAGACAAAGAGGCTGCTATCATCGTGAGTAAAGCATTGCCTAGGATCGCTGTGGATAGTGTAGATGAATTTACTACTAGAACGATAGATCTGCCAAATGAAGATTTCAAATGAAAGCTGATCGGTAGAGAAGGAAGGAATATCTGATATTTAGAGAAAATGACAGGAGTAGAATTGATCGTGGATGATACGCCATTGGTGGTCAGAATTTCATCTTTTGATAGTGAGAAAAGGTATATCGCTGCCATGACTCTTCAAAAGCTGATCAAGGATGGAAGAATTAATCCCTTCTATATAGAAAAGACTTACAACGAAGTCGTAGCAGATATGGGAAATCTTCTCATCGAAAAGGGTAAAGAAGCCTTGGCTATGTTGAATATCCCTATGATGAAGCCAGAATTAGTAAAAATGATTGGACAATTTTATCTCAGATACAGTTATGGTCAGAATCTGTGGCAGCATAGTATAGAGGTAGCTAAAATATCTGAAGCTATTGCTGCGGAATTTGGATTAGACCCTACATTAGCTAAAAAAGCAGGACTTTTCCATGATATCGGAAAAATTATTGCGACGACAGGGCAATCACATTCAGCAATCGGTGCTGAGACATTGAAAAAAATGGGTATGGACCCTGTCATTATTAATGCTGCAGAATCTCATCACTATGATGTGCCTATCGAATATCCTATCGCTTGGATCGTGGCTGCTGCCGATGCTATCTCTGCATCTAGACCAGGGGCGAGGTTCAATACCAAGGAGCTCTTTATCGAAAAGATGTCTGAATTGGAGAAGCTCATTTACGAAATACCTGGTATCGATAAAGTACATATTATGCAGGCAGGAAGGGAGATTATGGTATATGTAAATCCCAAAGAAATTTCTGATACAGAAGTAGAAACATTGCTCAAAGATATTTGAACTAAGATCGAAGAGAAGCTTGATTATCCTGGTATCATTAGAGTAACTGGAATTAGAGAGACCAAGGTGATAGAATTTTTG
>CAYUVZ010000074.1:0-5366 GCA_964448265.1 uncultured Candidatus Peribacteria bacterium
TCTCAGACTATCATCATTGTCAGTAGTTCAAACCTTGATGATCAATTCTTTCATGGATTTTATCGCTTGTTTGAGATCGTCAGATTTATCTCTCATTTCTTGGAGTAAAGATAATTGATTCTGGATTTTGTTCACGACAATCTGCTTCGCGATGTCCAGCTCCTTATCATTTTTGTATTGTTTCTCCCTGAGGAGATAATTTCCTGCTAAAGCACTTCATATAGAACATTTGGGTTTGAAATTATAGCCAAGACAGAATAGGCAAATTTGATACTCTGATAACCTATCAATGAGTTTGCTACTTATCGTATACTCCCCTACAATAAAAATACAGAAAATCTTGAAACAAGAAATCTGATTGACGATTTTGTCATTTTCTTTGATGAGCAAATTATCGTTTCTAAGCATCAAATCTTTGACTTGATCAGAGGTGATTACTACGATTTGCTTTTCTATAAAGTCGGGAGCAGAAAGCATGATATACAATAAAAAATAAAGGACATTACAAGTATAGTCCCCTCCTCTATTTTTTGCAAATTTCAAAAAGTTTTATGCTTGATAGCTGTCACAAAGCTCTTTGTAGATGCATCTCGCACATTTTTCTGGATTAGTGACAAATCCAGCTTTGCTTGGATCAAAATCTCTGTATTTTTTCAAAAAATCTTCAAATTTTCTTGTTTCTTCCTCATCTGGCAAAGGGATTTCAAAAACCTGATTATCGTCCATAGAATAGAGTTTTAGTTTTTCTATCTCGTATCCCATCTCTTTGAGGCAGAAATATTGCGCATAAAGCTGATAAATATATCCCTGATAGACTTTCTCAATATGGGATTTCCTTTCCATCAGTGATTTTTTGGCGATATGAAAGACATCTATTTTTCCAGCTAAATTATATTTTTCGGAATAGATAGAAATTCCCTGAAGAATGTCCTTGGATGTTGAATATCTGCCCTGATCTATCCTCGCGTGATTGAGTGTTCATTTGATTTGAGCTTGTTCCTGGTAGATTTCTTTCTCGTAATTTTCGTACAACTGGTGAAAGTAGATGGATTTGGGGCAGAAGATGAAGTCATTGAGTGTGGAGATTTTGATGTAAGAGTCCATGGATCTGAGCATTAATCATTAAAATCTGCAGAGATCATCCGTTTCTCACGCATTCTGAATGCAGGTATGGTCTGTCTTTTGGCTTTATTAAGTGAAGAATTGATGTTTTTGCGGTGAAGCTTTGCCCGTTGATTTAAGGTAATGATTTTTTTGGCGGTAAGGATGGCAATCCTTTTGTGAAGAGACTCCATCAAAAGTAAGGCGAAAATATCTGTAAATCAGCCATATGTATTTTTCATTGAATAGTCATTGAATAATGGATAATAGTCAGTTTTTTTATTTTTATTTGGAATGATTATTGGTGGATATCCCAGCTTCATAAGTTGCTGGTTGATAAGAAGTCTGCCTATTCTCCCATTTCCGTCGCAAAATGGATGGATAGTCTCAAATTCTGCATGAAAATAAGCGATTTTGTCCAAAAAATATATGTCTATATCAGTATGATATTTTTTTACAAGTTCATGCATCAATGTATTTACGAATTTAGGGTTGGCTCATATATGATTTCAGACGGTAACTCGTTGTTTTCCGCTTCTAAAATTTCCTGCTCGGTTATCATGTATTTCAGTGAGCAGGATTTTGTGCAATCTCAGTATAAGGTCAATATCCAAATGCTGTCTTGGGTTTTTCAGGAGTTCCTGTGTGATATTCGCCAAATTTTTTGCTTCATAGACCTCACGGAGGTTATAATTTTTTTTGATTTGATTATACAAAAGAATCTCCTCAGTGTCTTGGAGGCTCAGTGTTGAATTTTCTATGGCATTGGAATTATATACCATCTCTGGAATCTCAGCAAGAGCAATTTCATGCAATATTTTTTCGTTGCCTTTGCTGAGTTTCTTGTATTCTTGCATCAGCAAAGCGATTTTGTCCTTCGTAGATTGATAGATCATCAGGGGAAAAGGTGAATAATAAATGCGTGAAAATGTTACGCTTTTATATATTTTTCACGTATTCTATTATAAGGATTTTTTGTAAATTTGCAAGTTTTATATCCTTTGAACAAAACTATCCCGATCTTCATCTCTAATAAATAAATCAATCTTTTCTAAATTATCTTTTCACTATTTTCTTTTTTCTTCCATAGCATTACGAGAAGCAAAAATAGGCAAAAGCTTTCCCCATTGACCCCTATCATTTAGCCATAGATCCCGCTCTTCTTCTGATATAAATAGATTAAGGTCACTCTTTTTTTCTCCATCAAGTTTCCGTTGTTTAATATGAGTTTGCATAATAATTCCCTTTCTTGCAATATTGTATGCTCCATTTGCATCTGCATCTATTGGAAGTCATGTTATATGATCCCTAGAATCGAAATGATTCCCGTTTTTATCTCTTACGGGTGAGAGCAAAAAATTGTCATCATTGGGGTTAGCTACTAGTACATTTTCTTCGCCTGAGTTACGAATTTGTTGAATGATATCGATCATAAAACGAAGTGTTTCCCATGCAGTGTGATTGTCATCAACCTTTTTGAGTTTTTGTTTTTCGTTCTTAATCTGTTCAAGTAAAGACTCTTTTATATCAAAATCTTCAAAAAGTTTATCAAATCTTTCTTTTAGAGCATTTTTTTCTGTTTCTCGTATATTCTTATCTTCTGTTCTTTTGTTACGATATCTTACGAGATCCGTTCCGTCTTTTCCAGACCAAAGTATCCGTTCTTTTCCAATATTATCTGTATAAGTGAAATTATAATCTTTCCCATCGAATCTAATATCAGTAAATTTTTCAATAATTTGTTTCTTAATAAATTCTTCGGATCCAGTTTTGAAATATATAGTTTTTCTCCACCCTGTCACAGGATCCGTTTGAGAGGTGTAGTTTGCCCTTGTATATAGCATAATACCTACTTGTTTTTTGTTCTCTATGTCTTGATAGTTTGCTATTGGCGGAGTTAGCTGAAGAGCCTCCTCTACTGGTGACCCATTTTTTCATTCTTGAACATCCTTATCAACGACAAAATTTAGTTTTTTTGCAAGTGCGAGTTCAAATTTTTGATATATTTGTTTTTCAATTTTCTGTCTTTCTCTCTTGAATCCTGTATTCAGATCTTCAAGTACAATATATGTAAGTTTATTTTTCGTTACTTTTTTTACAATTTCATGAATAACCAAAGAAATATATCCCTCTTTGAGATTTTTTATCTTTCAAATTGTCTGCCAATTTTTACGAGCTTCATCACGGTTTGCAGAAGCAACTTCTAGTAAATCATTATAATTCCGGCATTCAAATTCTTTTGGTCACCATTTTTTTTGAACCTTATTATATACTTGTTTGATTTTTTTTATACTTCTCGTATTGCCGTTTTTGTCTTTAAAATCTAAGTTTAGACTACCTTGTTCTTGTATAACTCATTGAGAATCAAGCAAAGAGTAGTAGATCAAATGTTTTTCTCCACGATCAAGACCGAGGAAGTATATGTCTGTTTGTTGCGAGAATGTAGTGTTTATATGCAAGTTGTTTTCTGAAAGGGCATATTTAGGTTCTGTTTTTCCGGTTGCTTTATAGTTTAATGTTATCGGACAGTGAAAAAAGAATGATTTTCAGTCTTTATCGCTTTTATTTTCTTTTTTAAATACATTATTCTCAGTAAATCTCTTTCATTCAATTATCCAAGGTTTGTTTTCATATCACTTTTTTATATTTTTATCTTTTATTCATATTTTTCTGTAGAATATTTCAGCACCACCATTTAACTGAAATGGACTGTTCTCTTCAAAAACTGTTTCCCGATATAGTGTTTGTAGGTTTTTATTTCATGTACTTTTGGAATTAAAATCTTTACTTGCTATTTCAAATACATACAAATCACCAGCACTAATTGATTGCTCTATTACACTCCAGTCAATAGGACGAAACTTACATACATAACACTTTTTTAGGGTTTCTTGTACATCTTTATCAAATACTTTTTTATCAGTATATATTGTTTTAGAGATGCTCTCTAGTAACGGATATTTTTTTGTATATTCCCTATTTATCATCATTGTTTGTAATGATTGAATTGCTTTCTGTGGATTTCCCTTTCCTATATCACCATAGGACTGTCAGAAATCACTTAAAAATCCTTTTCCTGCGAGAGTTTTAAATGCCAAATTCGCTAGAATCAAGCGTCCCGCATCTCATACTCATGCATAAATAGGATTGTTTTCCTCTTCTGTATCAAACAAAGAACTTTTCTTAAGTATCCCAACATAATACTGGTTCTCTTTTTTGAGTAACACCGCTCTCTTATTTTTCTCTTGTCCATCTGACCATCATCATAAGACCGATCAACTCTTAAAATTAAGTTTTAATTTATTCTCTTGTGCATCATCTTGAGGTTTTTTTGTGAGATAATTTCTCAATGCATCATACCACTTAAACCATGTTACTTCGTATTGTTCTCATTGTAGCAATCCATTAATCATATTCACAAATGTTGAATCTGGTATTGTCCCTTTTGCTTTTTTTTCTGATACAAGAAAATATTTGAGCATCTGATTTACTGATAGTCCATGATCCATCCATACTTTTATTTTTTTCTTGGACTCATCAGTTCTATAGTCTTTCAGCTGTAAGATACTCGTTGATTCTACATTGAATGCTTTGGCATTTTCTTCTATCTCATGACACAATAAAGAGATTATGGCCTTACTTGGAGTATTAGTATTTTTTATGATATTGCATTTAATTTTATCTTCCAAAATAGATTTCTTGAAGAAAACTTCCCACCAATCTTTTCCGTCTCCCAAGCCTACAGTTCTGTCTATAAGGTCAAATAATCCCCCCAATTCTACGGCATCATTCATTTTTACTTCCTGTTCTCTTTTTTTATCATATGTTGCTACTGTTTTATGCTCTTTAGGATTTTCTTTGATCAATTCGATAATAGTATGCCAATCAGCAAAAAATGTATTAGAAATAGTGGTTACAGCTTTGCTAGACCAATATATTCATTGCCGATCTTCGCGATCTTGTAAAAATTGAGTTACATTAGATAGGGCTGTATAATCATTAATAATATCATGATTTCCGAAAAAATATTTTTTTCCTGCTTCTTCCGCTAATTTCAAAGTCTTTTCTACAGACAATACTTCGTTACTATTTTTATCTTTATCTTTTATGTCGGCTTCTTTATCATATTTTAGTGCAAAAAATAAACTTTTTCTCTTTCCGCAGCCAATTTGCTTGTAGAGTGTCTTGAATTGCGACAATCTTTTAAAGGATTTTTCGTTTTTAGGTGAATCTTTTTCTTCTGAAAGTTTTGTTTGATTATATAG
>CAYUVZ010000075.1:0-5163 GCA_964448265.1 uncultured Candidatus Peribacteria bacterium
ATCCTGATTTAACAGGCGTAGGATTAATATAGATATTTGGCTATCTAATGCAAGACTTTTTTGCCTTCCTACGCTTTTTTTTCATTTTTAAAAACCGAACCTCGAAAGAGATTCAGCTTTATTTTTTTAAAGAAAATCTATTTTTGAGGTGTGAGTGAATCTAATGATTGAGTAGGTGCAGTTGCAGGAACTACTGGTGTAGGAGATACTACTGGAACTACATTTTTGACTTCTGATACAGCTTTATTAGCGACATTGCTTGTAACATCCGCCGCTTTATCAGCTACTGAGGAAGTTACTTTCACTGCCTTGTCTGTTACTTTACCTGTGACATCCAATCCTTTGTTTGCCACTTCGGCTGCTTTTTCTACGACGGTATTTGCAGCATTCCAAACCTTACCGACAAATCCTCACTGTTTAGGACCTGAAGTAGCCTTAGCTACCATAGTATTTGCAGCACCTGTTTCAGGGTCAGGCATACCAAGAATATTTGCAAAAAACTTTACAGATCTCTTGATAAGTTTATCCAAAGCTCAGTCCTTTTTTGGAGGAACTGGTGTGGTTGGAATAGTAGCGACTGGCGCTGTTGCTTTCGTTTCTTCCATGTGGGAAGGATAAAGAATAAAATTAGAACACCTCAATAGTACGCTTTTTTTGCTATTTTGCAAATTTTCAAGCCAGAATATTCGTTGAAAGGGCCACAAACCCTTGTTTTTTGAGCAAAAACATATACAATACCAGTGTTTTTAGCCTTTTAGAGCCATAAATGCTTCACTACGAAGGCAGTTGAGAAAGGATAGATAGCTGGTTAAGTCTGCAGTTTCCTTATTCTAGGAGCTTTTTTCAGCATATTTTCTCTAGATGAGGGATCAAAGTGAATGAAAAGGTAGTTAAAAAGTCCTATACGCTCAAAAAAGACGATCAGATCGAGATTGATGACCTGCAAAGATTTCTTTCTGCTGAAATATTAGATGAGACCCCCGATGTAGATATTCCTATCGTTCTGGAGAAAGAAGACTATCTCGTCATAAATAAGCCAAAATGAGTCCTTTCCCATCCCAAGAACATCCGAGATCTCAAAGACCCCTCAGTCACAGGATTTCTTCATCATAGATACAAAGATCTACCAACAATCTGAAATTTTATCAGAGCCTGATTACTGCATAGGTTGGATAAAAACACAGATGGCTTGATGATCATCGCGAAAACTGAAAAATGATTGGAACATTTCAAAAAACTTTTTCAGGAAAAATCAGAGTCTGAATCTATAGCTGGAAAAGAATCCGCTGCATTGAAAAAATTTTATAGAGCGACATGTTATCTCAGTGATGAAGGAGAAAAATTTTTAGCAGATATCGAAGAGCTCCCCTACTATATCCAAGAAATGGTCATCCCAAAAATCCCTTACCCGATGCCAAAAATGGGGATTACAAAAATTCTGAATGTTAAAAAAAATACTGATGATACAGTCACGCTCGAACTCGAGATTTTAACCTGAAGGACTCATCAGATTAGATATCATTTATCTCATCATGGATTGATTATCGTGGGTGATTATCTGTATGGCATGGACGAAAAAAATCCCATGCAACTGACGGCATATAGACTAGAATTTACAGATCCTGACTGAGAAAAAGTGGTGGTGGAACTATAATTATTTTTTGGAAGAGAGTTTGAGATGCCTCAGATGTCTTATATAATCTCAGAAAGTCTTAATATTCAAATGGCCAAATTTTTCTTTTCGTTCCTTCACAACTGAGAAATGTAACTCTCTTTCTTTTTCAGAGACATCCTGGAAATCAACGATAATTCATGATTCAAAAACATTATCATTTCTGGCAGTTCAAATATATTCTATTCTTTCTATTCTTCTGAGATACTGAGGAAACATATTTGGCAAGTATTTGACGGTCCCTCACGAAATCTGTAAAAGGATATCTGTCAATTTTGATTGTTCCTCATTATCATATACTCCGGTAAGTGTGGATAAATATGCTTCAAACTTATCAATCGTAGCCGAATCATTTTCCTTCCTCCATCGGTACCCATAGCCATTGTTAGGTGATGGATATGATTTTTTTGTTTTCCTTAATGACTTCTTTTTGTTATTTCTGCCATAAAATTTTTCTAAATACGCGATAGCAAAATCAGCACATCATTTATGCTCATCGGCAGGAATCGTTAATTTGCCTATAAATCATCCACTTTCTTCCCTATCCATCCAATAAGCTAACATATCTCGTAATCAGAGCATAGTAAATGTATGTAATCTTTGTTGATCCTGAGGAAGTTCTTTATTGATCCGCGCAGTACCAAGTTCAGAATATTGTTTATGTTTGAAAAGACGGAGATAGTGTTTTGGAAAATGGAAAAAGTGTCCCATGGGGCTATCTAACCTGGATTTATGAAGAGGTGTCTTTTTGGATATATTATCTTTTACCAAAGCTAATCTGTATCATCACATTATAATATTATCTTTTCACTCATCATAAGATAAGGGATGTACAATGACGAGTTGTTTGAAGGTTGTAGTATTATATTCATCAGTTTTGAATCCTGTTCATGTTGCACCACCAATAGTTTCAAAGCTCCCCTCGATCAATCTATATACTTCTGTCTTCAATTCTGGACAGTCATCATTTGGTTTTATTTCCAATATAATATTATCTCATCTCCCGGTGAATCCCCTGATATCGATATTGTTTTGTAATTGTTCGTTTATTAATTCTTTCCTAGTTTTTTCGCTCTTATCTTGGAAGGTATCTGAGCTTCAATCATCAACTAAATTTTCAACTAAGGAAAAAGATGTAGGGAGTAGATTCTTTAAAATATTTCAAACTGGATTTGCGTTATTTTCTAAATGATTAAGACTCATTTTATCGAATTTACATCGGATAAAGTACCAGTATTAATACATAAATCCTGATAAAAGTCAAGTAGCAAAAATGCCATAACCTACCCCCGGTAAAGAGAATAGATTATGGCATCTTTATATCATCTGAGACGCCATAAATGGGACGTCTTTACGAAAGATTATTTCTTTTTCGTAGGTTTTTTTACTTCTTTTTCAGCCTTTGCTGGCTTTTCAGCTTTTTCAGATTTCTCAGATGTTTTTTCAGATTTTTCAGGTGCAGGTTTCTCAGCTACTTTTTTTGCTGGTCTATCTTTCTTATCTACGACCTTATCTTTTTTCTCTGGATTCTTTTCTAATTTTTCTGTGATTCTCTTGGCCTGATCTTCCAATTTTTCTTCAGCTAATTTTTTGACGATACCAGCTAATCCTTTTTCATATTTTTTGACTGGTTGTTCTACAACTTGTGGTGCATCTTCAGGAGCTGGAGTTCACGCAGTCGAAGCAACTGGTTTTTTGGCAATAACTGGTGCATCTTTGGCAAGCATATCTTTCATACTCAATCAGATTTTTCTATTTTTGGGATCTAACAAGATAATCTTGGTCTCTACAATCTGTCAGATTTTTACTACTTCGTTTGGATTTTGGATAGATTTCTGTGAAAGCTCACTCAAGTGAACCAATCCATTGATATCATCAAATACTCTCACGAATACTCCATAAGGTACGAATCTGACCACTTCTCCTTTGATCACATCACCGATCTTGTATTGTTTTGGAAGTTCTGTCCATGGATCATCTTTCAGCTTTTTGCTAGAAAGAGATATTTTTCCATTTTCTAGACCAATCACTTTGACGCTGATTTTGTCGCCAATCCTTCATAATTTCTCAACATTGTTCACATGACCGTAAGTAATTTCAGAGATATGTACCAATCCTTCAACAGTCCCTCCGATAGTGACGAAAAGTCCGTACGAAGAAAGTCCACTGACCACTCATTCATAGATTTTTCCGATTTCCAAACCTTTCAAAATATTTTCTCTGTCTTCTTTCAATGCTTCTCTCTCAGAAAGAACAATTCTCTTTTCGTCGTCATCGATATTTATGATTCTGACTTTGATTTCTTTGCCCAATAGTTCTAACAATTTGTCGAAAATAATTTCTTGATCGCCATCCTCTACCCTAGGATAATGGATAGGAGCCAATTGTGATAATGGGATGAATCATTTGATACCATGCATATCTACAAGCAAACCTCAGAGATTCGCTTCTGTAGGACATACGGTAATCACCTCATCAGCTTCGAATTTTTTCATAATAGATTTCCATACATCGTATTGGAGTAATTTGGTAATAGAAACGATGTAATGTCCGTCTTCATGTCTGATATTTGTATTTACGATCTCTAACTCAATTTCTCTTCCTGGCTCTAAATCATATCCGGATCTTTCAAGTTCTTTCACTTCCTTGGATAGGATGACTCATGTGAAAGCATCGTCTGCACAATCCACGAGAATTCAGTTTTCGATTTTTTTGAGAACTACTCATTTTACTTTTTGTCCTTCTTTGATAAGAGGGATAATTATCTTACCAGAACGCAATTGTTCTGTAAATGTTGCATCTGTCATTAGAATATAAAACGTTAAAAAATAAAAAGCGTTTTAACGTGAAAAACGTCAAACGTATATACTGATTTTTTATTAGACTTTTACACTTACTTTTTTGGATATGGTGTTGTAGGTAGATAATTTTTTGGATTTGAGATACTTGAGAAATGCTCTTCTTTTGGCTACTTTTTTGAGCAGACTTCTTTTTGCATCAAAATCTTTTTTGTGAGTGGCTACATGCTCTTGGAGCATTTTGATCTCGTCAGTAAGCAATCCAATTTGGACTTCTGTAGAACCAGTGTCCTTGTCGTGTAATTGGAAAGTTTCTGGACTTTCGTCCGTTTTTTTCTTTGGCATAGGTGTAAAGGATTAAAAAGATAAAAAGATCTCAAACAAATCCCACAGTATGTGTACCGTTTACGGAAATGCCTGAATGATTCAGTTACGAGTGACGAGTAACGTGTCACAAGAATGAATGATAAGGATAAGGTTGAGAATGAAGGGATAAAATCTTCCATCTCATTCTTCATCTTCATTCTTAATTCTTATAAAATCTTCTGAGAAGATTTTATCTACCCCCGACAGGACTCGAACCTGTATTTACTCCTTAGGAGAGAGTCGTTCTATCCAGGTTGAACTACGGGCGCTGAACAACGAATAACAATCCCACCATTTTTTATATACAATCCATAGATATGGAATACT
>CAYUVZ010000076.1:0-4988 GCA_964448265.1 uncultured Candidatus Peribacteria bacterium
TCCTTGCACTCACCGCCCGTCAAACCATGGAAGTTGGGGCTCTTTAAAGACTCGCATTGCGGGTTAAGGAGAGAACCGATGACTGGGGTTAAGTCGTAACAAGGCATCCCTACCGGAAGGTGGGGATAGACCACCTCTCTAACCTTAAGTACCAATACTAATAGAAATTTATTCCATGCTTTGTCTCTTACTAATATTATTGAAATGATCAGGAAAAAAACTGCCCCTCAAAGGCAGTTTTTTCCGTTTGAGGGAAAATGTTTTTTATTTTTGTCCTGGTAAAATAATGTATATGAAAATTTAGGATTTATTTGCTATGAAGTCTTGGAGAATTTTCTCTATAATATTTTTAGCTTTGGACATGCTTTCTATATCTACATATTCGTCAGCTTGATGAGATTTTTCATTAGGGCTTGGTCAGATGAGAAGGCAGTCTCCACCTAACGAATCTTTGACGAACTGTATGTCTGAATATCCGAATGTATACCCTTCCTCTACTTCTCCATATTCCTCATATTTTTCTTTTAATCCTGTTTGTATCATTGGATTACACCGTACCTTTATTTTTGTACTAATGATTTCTATTCATTTTTTATCAAAATAATCTTTCATAAATATTTCTAATTCTTGTTGGGTAAATTTATTTCCTAGTCTGATAGAAAATTCGCCTTTGGCTATGTTTGGAACAATATTATCTTGTCGGATAATATTTCAATCTTGCTGTATTCCCCCATGTATTCATGCTAAATTTGTGAGAGACTGGTAGCCATCGATATCTTTGGATTGTATATGTTTTTCTAGATGATCTATGAAATATACATATTCAGATATCGCGTTGATTCATAGGTGTTTCCTAGCAGAATGGGCTGATTTTCATTTGATTTCTAAACTGATAGAGGCTATCCCTCTAAATCATGTGTAGATTTTTGTATTTGTAGACTCGGTGACGATAGTTAGTTTTGGATGTATTTTTCATGTATATTCTTGTACAAACTTTTCCATTCCTCGGAAATGATATTCTTCATCAGCATAACATAGCACCCAAAATTTAATTTTATTTTTTAACATAAAATCTATCAATGTAATATTTATAGCAACGCCCGCTTTCATATCTACAGCACCTCTTCCATAGAGCTTATCGTCTTGTATCCTTGGGATAAACTGCTCTTTGGAGAATTCTGGTACGGTGTCTACATGTCAGGCAAGGATGACATCTGGATGCTCTGTATTTTTGATAATCAGATTGTATCTTTGATTATGTCCTATGTCTTGTTTCTGATAAATAAGCGTATCTCAAAAAATATCTTTGATATAGCTTTCTATAAATTTCATGGTTTCAATTTCGCTCTGAGTGGAGTCAAAACTAATGAGTTTTTGTGTAAGATTAAGCATGTGTTTGGATTAGAATATATAAAAACTTATACTTATTGTGTGGTTTAAGGGTTGTTGTATTATCTGTCATTATGTTTTTTTTTGTAATATTTTGATTAGCTCTTTTTTTTGTTGCTCGGTCAGATTTATATTGTACATTACGCATTTTGCTCTTTGTATAAACTCGGCTTCTCACCCCGTCATAAAGGGTGCTAAATATTTTTTTCCTTCTTCGTACAATTCTCTTGGGAAGGGAATGTTTTCAAAGCCTTGTTGTATTCTCAAGGAAAACATTTTTGGATTTACTGTTGCTCCTACGATAATGTCGTATTTATGGGCAAAAGTTGCGAGTGATGTCATAGTAAGTTTTTTTCCAAATCATTGTCCTCTAAAATCTGGATGGATGATGACTGATCATGATTCTCCTATGCGGATTTTTTTCCCATCTAGTATAAGAGTATTGAGAGGCCTCATTTGGGTTGGGTATATGCTTGCATTTCATATAATTTCTCCATTTAAAATGGCTATAATGCTAGATGTATATTTAGATCTTATCTCTTCGTCGGAATGCAAAACGATGGTTTGATCAGATTTTCTTTCTTCTTGTATCAATTGTTTTACCTTATTCACATACGATGTCATATCTACGCCAGGCTCTATGAGGCAGTGTGAGTCTGAAGTCAGTGTCTTTAAAGTTTTTCATCATATGTTTGTTTAGAAAATAAAATAACTTATCATAGGACATCTTGTAATGCATTAGTACCAAATTTTAACATCCTTGCTCATCTATTTACTGTCGTTATAGAAATACCTAATTTTTTGGCTATTGTCCTTTGTGTTTTTCCTTGTAAGAGTTGGCGGCAAAGCTCTATTCTTTCTCCTATCTCTAAGATCTCTTGTGGAGTGAGGATATCTTCTAGAAAGCCATGTAACTGTTTCTCCTTTTTGATAGAAAATAAGAGCTTTGCTACCTGATTTAGTGATTTTGTGTATACCATTTTCGTCATATCTATATGTTTTACTGTATTAAAACAGTGATATATTAATAGAATACTACGAAAAATCAAGAGAGAATTATCATATGTTATTATCTTTCTCTGGTAATACGAAACCGTGCTTTATGAGTCATTTCTTGATGCTTTCAATACGATCTCATCTTTGATCTATTATATCACCTTGGCGAGATAAGAAAATATCGCGATTGATATGCCGATTAAAATCATCTGTCTGTTTCTGGATGTTCGGTAAAAATGTTTGGTTCTCGATGAAATCAATCAGCTGAAATCATGCTTTCTTATTAGCAAAGAAACTTCAGATATTGAATGCTGAATGCCGAGAAACCACCTTCTCAATATTGAGATTTTGAAACACATCAAACAGAGCTTCTCTTTTGGAGAAAGTAGCTATTCCCTTCAATTGTTTTTCGGGATCAATCCTCGTAGATATCTCCAATGATTTTTCTTTTTCATCAAAACCATGAAAGAGAATCATCCCAATCATCTGCGATGTTCTATCAAAGATTCATTTGAGAACAGTATGTTTTTCGTCAATTTTTTTCTTGAGTCTCTCAAAATTAGCCTCTGATGTCATCGGATTCTCCTTGAGAAAGCGCATAAAATTAGTATTTGTCTGTCGTTGAGATAACTTATCTGAAAGTATCTGCAGATTTACATCTGTTTTGATATCCAGTAAATGAATATCAGGAGTAGTGTTAGTATTTTGCATTTTCATAAAAGTTAGAATTTAAAAAAAGCCTCCCTTTGAGATTGTCTAGGAAGGTTTGAAGTATTTGAAATGTGCTGTCTATCTTCAATACGAAAAATCCTTCCTATTTTTGAAATAGTAAGCATATGTCGTAAATGATAGTGTCAGCATTATTGTGTCCATGGAATGGAAAGAGTATTAAAATAACTAATTAGTTTATATCTATTTCCTCTGTAATATCAATGGTTTTATTTGGAAGTGAGTTTTACTTCGCTTTCTGCCTGTAGAGAATGTCCGACTGAAACAATAAAAAGGTCAGGAGGAAGAAAGCGAGAATGATCAGAGGGATGAAAATACCTTGGAGCCCATAATTTAGGCTGATATTGTATAGACTATGAGTTCCAAATCCTGCTATGATACCGAGAATGATAGGGATAAAGATGGTTTTGGCTTTCTTCATTTTGACTACGATGAAGGCGATGAGTGAGGTAGAGACGATATGAATTAAGGTGCTGACTAATCATCTTCCTATCAGGACATTTACTACGGTGACATCTTGGTGCTGGATAAGGCTTGTGACAATGTAGAGAATGTTTTCTACGGCACTAAATCCTAGACCGATGAGAATACAGAAAAAGATGAGATCTGTCGTATTTTCACTTTTTGTCGCGAGGAAAAGGTTATTTCCAGCTGAATATTTCATATACTCCTCCGCATAGGCGGACACTAAATAGTACAGAATCAAAACATTGATCCCGGTGACATATCCTCCGTAAGCAATTCATACGAAAAAAAGAGATCAGATTAATAATATTTGTAAAATTTTGGACCATTGTTTCTTGAAAAACACGGTGATGATCACGGCGAAAATAGTACAGTAGATGACGAACAAAATAATATTCTGGATGTTTCCTGTGGCGAGATTGAAATATTGAGGTGTGAAAATGTTTAACTGTTGAAGTGTTGAAATGTTCGTTGTTCACAGATACCCATAGAGCATCAAAGAGCCCACAATGATTAAAGCGAGGAGAAAAACTTTGAGCGTGATGGCTAATTTTATCTTTCTACCGGAAAAAATTGTATTTATCATCCAAATCCGTACATACACTATCACTAAGCTGGCTATGATGGGGAGAAACATAGAGAATTTTCCTTACAGGATTTAAAAGAATTTAGAAATAAAGAGAATTTAGAATTTAGAAAGAATACAGATGTCACTCTGAGCGGAGCGAAGAGTATAACTAAAAAATAGCTATCAAGTTATATCCTTCACTGAAACGTTCAGGATGACATATGATTTAATTATTTAATCGTAAATTGCAATGTCGAAAACGATAGGAGAGTTATTGGGCGATCCGAAGTTGTCTGAGAAAAATGTCCTTCAAAAATTATTATGTTCTTTTGGTAATTTTACCAGAGAGGAAATGTGGGGGAAATTAGATGTGTCTTTGTCTGAGGCGGAAGTAGAAAAAGTCTTGTCTGCATACAGGTCTTATGTAGAGGATAAAAAACCTTTGGAATATATTTTGTGATTCGTGGAGTTTTTTGGCAGGAGATTTTTTGTAAATGAGGCGACATTGATCCCCAGGCCAGAGACTGAGTATATGATAAATGCTGTGACGGAATTTATCAAAGGTGAAGATGAAGAATGAAGGAATAATGAAGCAAACCTACCCCAAACCCCTCCCTTATCAAGGAGGGGAAGGCTGCAAAGTTTTAATAAAGAGGAGGACAACATTAAAAAAAGTAATTTGCTCTTAGATATTGGGACCGGATGCGGAGTGCTGGGGATATCTGTGCTGTTGCAGAATCCGGGGTATTTTTCTCATGCAGTGTTGACGGATTATTTTGCGAATGCGCTGGAAATTGCGAAGAAAAATTATGAAACATATAAATGAGAAATGATAGATGAT
>CAYUVZ010000077.1:0-4003 GCA_964448265.1 uncultured Candidatus Peribacteria bacterium
AAAATAATGAAATCTTTGTATCTTCTCATTCGTAGGGAATATTTTAAAAAATAGAGTATACCTTATAGAAAAATTGGAATCAAATTCAATACTCGCTAGAAATACTTTTTGTCATCCTGACCCCGACGAATTTCGGGGGAAGGATATAACTGAATCACTTATAACTGTTATACTCTTCACCCGAGAAGTCGGGTTCAGAGTGACATTCTCAACAATTTCTAATTATTCATTACATTCGCTATCTCCACCACCTTCGTCCAAATATCCATCTGCTGGATTTGCTGGCTATGCGTGATCGTATACAATTTCATCGATTTTTGTTTCACAAAATCCTCCAACATATCAGCCACCTTACCGATCGTATCAGCATCCAGATTATTTATGGTTTCATCCAAAAAGAGCATCGGTGAATTAATATACGAAGAAATCGCGAGCATCCAGACAAGTTTCAAAATAATTCTCTGACCTCCACTCAGACTTTTGACATCTCTCTCTCATTTGTCATCGATAATTTTAATTTCCAATTCTGGTTTCTCGATGTCGGCAGTATTAGCTTGGATATTGATTTGATAGTCCACCACTTGCAAAAGAAAATTATTTACAATATCATTCAGAAGTGGCAGATGACTTTGTAATACCATAATGAGCAATTCTTTGGACACGATAGTATACAGATTACCAAGGATGGTTTCCTGTTCTTTCAATTTTTCTGACTCTAATTGGCTGTCTTTAAAATTTTCTATAAGCGTATGGATATCGCGGTATATTTCTTTCATACTGATCACCAGGTTTTCCATCGCAAGGAGTCCTTTCACATCTTTTTTGCCAATCTCTGCCTGGAGATTTTTCTGTTTGTCTTCAAGGAGGGTGAGGCTATTCCTTCAGTCCAGGAGCTGTTTGTCTAGCGATTCTTTTTGGGCAAGTGCTTTCTGTTTTTGCATCTCCCACTCTTTGAGTGTATTCTGTTGTTCTTCAATGCTACGGATTTGTAAAATAATTTCTTTCAAAATCTTTTCTCTTTGTAGACGCTGCATATTCCATTCTTCTATCTGTTTGTACTCGATAGTTTTCAAAAAATCTTTGATCTGAGTGATTCACTGGTTGGCCTGTTCCTTTTTCGTTTCTAATTCTTTCTTTGTTTTTTCTAGTTCTTGAGCGTCATTTTTATTTACTGCTAATGTTTGTACTTGCACTAATTCTTCCTGGATTGCTTTCAATGTTTTTTCTGCTTCATCTTTTTGCTTGAGAAACTGGGTTTTCTGATTTTCTAATTGCTCGAAAGTTTTTTTGTTTATAACCTTGATGAAAGGGCAGGGCTTGCTGATTTCATTACAAGCAAATGTAGCCTGTGTCTCAATATTATTTTCCATCTCATCTATGGTTTTGGAAATCTGTTTCAACTGAGCTTCTTGCACTTTCATTTTTTCCTGGATATTTTTTTCCTGCATTTGTAATTTTTCTTTTTCATTTCTAGCCTGGATATCTATGTTTTGAAGCTGGAGATCTAGATTTTTGATTTCTTCATTGTAACTGATTCACTGGCGTTTCAGCCGCTCCACAAAGAGGGCGGTAGTTGCTAAAGAAATCTCTGAAACATTTTTCCACGCTATTCACAGGTCTTGAAATTTATTTTTTCCCGCAGTATAAAATGTCCAAATTTCTTCTCTAGGGATTCATTTTTCTCCAGCGATATCTTCTTGCATGTTCATCTTCTCTTCTTGTTTCAGGTCTGCTAATTTCTGGACATCTATTCAGGTAATTTTTTTCGTCAGGAGCTCAATATTTTTTTCTAATTCTTGTGATTCATGGAGTTGATGTTGCACTACCATACGAATCTCCTGAATCTGTCATTGAGTAGTCTCCGAGAGATGCTGTATCTTCTGAAATTGCTCTTTATCATGGGAAACATGAAGATCAATCTTGGACATCATCTCCACAGGAAAATCGTTCAACGAAAAATCAGAAATAGTTATTTTCTCTTGATATAAATTTCGATCTTCAAAATATTTTTCATAAGGAGCAAACGAAATAACATCTCATAATTTTCCCTCTACTTCAGCGAATGTTTGCAAATATTTTTTTATTCAGCTTTGCAGTCTTTCATTATATTTAGAAAAATCCGTGCTGGCTTTGATCTTGTACGAAAGCTCTCTTTTTTTCTCTGCAAGAATATCTTTTGCATCATCGATTCAGATGAGATTAAAAACATTTTTCAAAATACTCAATCTCTCAAAGGGTTGCAATTCAAAAATATTCACGGAGTCCTGCATCAGGAAAGCCGTATTGGTAAGCACCTCTCTAGGGGGTAAGAAATTTTGCAAATTTTGCTGCAGATCGGTCTCATTTTTAAATGCTACTTCTTCCAACTGGAGGGAGTGATTATTTTTTATCATGACCTCAATATCTATTCATTGCTGTAGCGATTCGCTATTTCACAGACTAAAAGATTCATCCATTCAGGAAATATGATACAATTTAGATTCTGTAGAGTCTTTGGATTTTCATTTTTTAAGATTTCTAATGATGAGATAGTGGGCTCACTCAGAGGAAAAAAGCAATTTAATATATCAAGTCTTGGATTTGATATTCAAAATATTTCTCGTCCCATATTTGTACAATCCAAAAATTGGTCCGTCAAAAAACAAAAAACTTTTTCCAGAACCAATCGGCGCTTTGATGAGAATTTTTCAAGTATCAAAAAAAATAGTCAGAGGCTTGTCTATGAAAGGTCAGATATTTAAGTATGATATGGCGATGAGATTAAGCACGCGATCACTTATCGAAATAAAGTACTGGAAGTGTACGAGAATGGATGGAATTTTCAAGGCTGAGTAGGATTCAAATACATTTGTGCGGTATTGTCAAGCTAGAAGCGATGACTTCGGGACGCTTCCTCTTGAGTTTTGCCTGATTAATAAGTATAAAAATGTCACTGAAAGTATAAAAATGTCACTCTGAGCGGTTTAGCGAAGAGTATAACAGTTATATCCTTCGCTGAAACGCTCAGGATGACAAATGTTTTTAATCTTTTAATCTTATATAGTGTCTCATTCTCATCACAAAAAATCACTCCGAAAAGAACTCAGGATTTTTATTATCCTTTTTGTAGTCATCTTTGGATGAATGCTCGTTTTCACCAACATCAATGTTTTCTTTTCTAGCTTCCGTGGCTTATTCAGCCCGCAAATTCATGCGACGACGGGGATACAAACCAGTGACACCACGACAAATAATCAGATTTCATCTGCTGTACAAACCAACGCTGAACAAGATGCAAAGATACAAGCCCTGCTTGCTGATTCCAAAAGCTGAACGGTGGCGATTTCTCAGGAAGATGTCTTGAGCTCTCATTTAGATACCTATCCTTTTCAATTCAACACCTTGCCTCCTGTAAATATTCTGATTATCCCTTCATTATGATTAGAAATTCCCGTGATCGATAGTACGCACAAGGAAGTTACTGATTTCATCAAAGGTAATTTCGACGATGAATTGACCAAAGGCGTAGTGAAATATCCTACCACTCCAGAGCCAGGGACCAAAGGCAATACCTTGATTTTTGGGCATACCAGCCAAGAACGATGGAAGCACAATACCTACGGCACGATATTCAAGGATATTCCCAAGTTAGTCATCGGAGATACCATCCAAGTAGTCCGAAAAGAAAATCTCTACACCTACAAGGTTGTAGATAAATTTGTTGTCCTTCCCAAACAGGTCAACGCGCAGTATTTGAGTTATGAAAATGCCTGAGATAGCTACCTCACCTTGATGGGATGTTATCCTATCGGCACCGACAAAGAAAGGGTAATGGTAGTAGCCAAGCTGAGCGGGGGGTAATATTTTGTTGTGATTCCGATTTCTCAAAAGAAAGAATAACATATCTTTCCAAAGGGATTTTTTTTATTTGATTTTCATCCTGATATCTATATAAGAAGCTCCGTTATGGTAATCCATGGGTGTGTAGCTCAGCTGGTTACCCCGAAGTGTCGGGGTTAAGGAC
>CAYUVZ010000077.1:4103-4942 GCA_964448265.1 uncultured Candidatus Peribacteria bacterium
AAGGTTCTAGATATAAAATCAAATGTAAAACAAGGGTGTGTAGCTCAGCTGGTTACCCCGAAGTGTCGGGGTTAAGGACAAGGTTCTAGATATAAAATCAAATGTAAAACAAGGGTGTGTAGCTCAGCTGGTTAGAGCAGGTCCCTCTTAAGGACAAGGTCCTCGGTTCGATCCCGAGCACGCCTAAAATTGAATCTATGTTCATTCATAGATTTTTTTAAAAACTCAGCTGGTTAGAGCAGTCCTGCTGAAGCAGGGAAGGTCCTCGGTTGGACCACGGAGTCCTCCGTGGCGAGTCCCGAGCACGCCTAATTCGTTCAGAAAGCGTCAAGTTATTCCCTTGATCTAGAGGGTGTGACAGATTAGAGATTATCTCCAATTGAATAATTCGGAAAAATTACATCATTATAATAAGTATTTTTTGTCTTTCTACAATTGGCACAGATATTAGGAATATTAAATTGAAAATCAGCGATTTTTTTCTGTAATTTATTAAAATTAAACCCCCATTTTTTAGCAAGTACGACTTCTTTCGTAGAAAAATCGCAACAACATAATAAAAAATCACCATCAAAAGATATATTTAATGTGAAATATGATGTCTGACAAGGAACCATAGCGGAATCGTCAATCTTATTATAAAGACTTTGAGAAAATTGTCATCATCTATTCCAAGCTGGCGTAGGACCAAACACATTTATTTTTTTAGAAAAATCGGATAAAAATTTTTTATAAGCATCAGCATCCTCTGCGGGATCAAAAGCTTTTCAATTAAAAGCACTAACTCTCCGTATTTCTATATCTATATTTTTATCATCGAAGTACTTCAATGCATCATG
>CAYUVZ010000078.1:0-4882 GCA_964448265.1 uncultured Candidatus Peribacteria bacterium
CATATTATATATTACATGAAAAAACTTGTCCTCGTGATTCTCGATTGATTTGGTATCAACACCAAAACTCCTGCAGAAAATTCCATCATCCAGGCACATAGCCCTGTCTTTACATGATTATTTTCCAAATTAACTACCCAACTCCAAGCATCTGAAAGAGCAGTAGGATTGCCTGATGGGCAGATGGGAAATTCAGAAGTGGGACATTTGACTATCGGTTCTGGCAGAGTGATTAAACAAAATCTGGTAGAGATAGAAGATATGCTCCAAGATGGAAGTTTCGCTAAGCTCCCGGAGTTGATCAATGCTATTGAACATTGCAAAAAAAACAATTCCAATCTTCATATTCTCCAAATTTTCTGACCTGGTGGAGTGCATGGGATGGATGCTCATCTCAAATGAATCCTCAAATTAATCCCCTCGGATATTGATGTCAATCTCCATCTTTTTGGTGATGGAAGAGATTTGCCACCTCGTAGTATGCTTGCGTTGATGGAGGATTTTCAACAGTTTCTCAAACAATATCCCAACGTCAAAATATCGAGTTTAGCGTGAAGATACTATGGCATGGATAGGGACAACAACCGAGAAAGAACTCAGAAATCATATGATGAAATTATGTTTGGTCAGTTACAAACAAGCGATACTCCGTGTGAATATATTGCGAAATCTTATGAAAAATGACTAACAGATGAATTTCTACTTCCCGTCAGTTTCACTCGATGAGATCAGATAGAAGATGGAGATGCAATTTTTCATCTCAATTTCAGATCAGATAGAGCGAGACAAATGATGCAGGCGCTGATGGTTTCTGCAAATTCAAAATTAATCAATGACTATCCAACTTGGAATAAAGAATTTACATTCAAAACACTCAGAAATGTCTATATCGTAGCTATGACCAAGCCTTACAAAGAATATACCGGCATGACTTTCATCAAAGAAATGGATATCAAAAATACGCTCGGAGAAGTAATCGCAAAACATGAAATGAGACAGCTCCATATTGCTGAAACAGAAAAGTTTGCTCATGTGACGAAATTTTTAAATGGAGATAAGCAAGTAGTTCGAGATGGGGAGAAAGATATCTTAATCCCTTCGCACAAAGTTGCAACTTACGATCTAGATCCAGAAATGTCCGCACAAGAAATTTATGATAAATTTATCCAACATGCAAAAGAATTTGACTTCATCGTCATCAATTTTGCAAATGGAGATATGGTAGGTCATACCTGATTTATTCAGAAGTGCGAAATTGCTATCAAAAAATTAGACACCATAATCTGAAATATTATCACGTTTTGTGGCGATAATGCGTTTGAACTTCTCATCACGGCTGATCATGGAAATTGTGAAAACATGTGAACATCAGATCATCCAAATACTGCGCATACGACCAATCTCGTCCCTTTTCGATATCTTGAAAACAAAAAAGTGCTTCCGACGAAACCTACAGGATCGCTTGTTGATATTGCTCCCACGATTTTGAAAATTATGGATATTGAAATTCCCAAAGAGATGACTGGAAAATCTTTAATCTAACAAATATTAAACCAAAAAAAACAAAAAGAATTAAATAAAATTTTTAATTCTTAATCACTATCAAATGTGAGAAACTTCACAAGAAATTGAGATGATAATGTCTTCTTTTGAGCGTAGTTCAATCTGTAATCTCAGCCCAAATCAAAAAGACATAGTAAGGAAGATATTAATTGAATTAAAAAATGCTATTTGAGAATGAAAACCTGTAGAAGGTTCATTAATCAAAGACCGTTTTTCTTCAAATAAAAACAAAGAAATGTATGTCGTCAGTAATATTAGGTACGACTTGTTATATGCAAATAGAGCTATATTAAAAAAAGATAAGCTAACAATAAAAATAGGCAAGACTTTATTTGATATCTGTACTGAATATAGCAAAGAATACCTGAAAGAAAATGAAAACTGAGAAATCGAACTTATGATGTTTGTCGTAAACAAATCTATCACTCTCACCACCAGCGAAAAGGAAAATCTCACTTCTATCTTAGAGACAATAAAAACCAAACTCTCAAAAAATGAAAAAATAGATGGATCTGTCATCAAAGAGCACCTCTACAATGAATTAAATGACAAATATGGTAATGAGGAGAATGAGCTTAAAAAGGTTGAGGATATCCAGGGTTTATTGCGAGCAAGATGTATTCACAATAATAGCGAATTGCCTACAATCAAAAACTTCTATGAAGCATGTGATGACTATATAAAAAAATATTATGAGAAAAAAAATGGCAGAGGCATCTGAAGTCTAGATCTGAAATCTAGTACTGAAGAATGGCTTAAAAGTATATGACCTCTTTCCTACGAATCTCCATATTAAAAAGCCAGGTTATCAATGATTTTCATTTCTTCTTCATCACTTTCAGATCAAATCCCCAATACTCTTTTCATATATTCCTCACGATTCATCATAATGAGCGCATCCATATCATCGGGCTCTCGAGTTTTGCCGAAGGTGTGAAGCAACTCTGAATTATGAAACGGAACGATATAATTATTCGTCATTTTTTTATATTCCTGATTAAACGTCTCGATGAAATGAACATTTCTGGTGATCTGAGAGATGACGATAATATCAGTTCAAATGAGTCCTTTCTCCTGCAACCATTTACAAAATAATTGAGAATAAAATTGCAGAGTATCGGTTACCAAATTTTTCGCCAAGGGATTTCCTTCAATAAATTCATACGATTTGTACCAGTATTGCACAATCCCATTATCTTTGTACATCTGCCTCAATGAACTCATTCCCAGATTCAAAGTATCTACACTATGATAGAAACCATTTTGAATTTTGATAGCCTTGCAAAATGTTTCATTGATATACAGGAGGACAAAATCCTCTTTTTTCAAATTATTTCTCAGAAATAATAAAGTATGAAACGACTGAGGGACGATATTCAGATTTTTTACTTTGAAAATATTCCCGTAGACGGAATTCATACTATTCAACGTAGTTTTGTTTAAATAGACGATATAAAGCCTAAAAAATATCTTTCCCTTTTCTCAGATGACATATTTTTTTTCTTCTCCATCTACGATCACATTATCTATGTAGACCATAATTCTTTCTCAGTCTACTTCATTATATTTTTTCGTTGCTTGGCATTTTTCTTCCACGATATTTTTCAAGTCTTGAAGCGTAAATTTATCCTCAAATGTCTCATACATATCAAATCTAAAAAAAGAAAATCTACTTTCATCCAACATAAAAAAGTGCTGATATTTCGGATATTTATTACTTTCTTGCACTATTTTTCTGAAATCTTCATGCAAGATATATTGCAAAATCTGATCCTTTTCGGGAGTTTTGTATACACGAAAACTTGGTTGAGACTTTGAAAGATATTCATACCAAATATAAAACATTCGTTCTGTACCCCATGAAAAATTAAATAATTGATTGTACTATATGTAATTACAAAAAAAAATCCACTCTTTCATCTTCATTCAAAGAAATGGATTTTAAAAAATTATTTAAAAGGTCATTATTAAAAATTTCTAAAGATATCCTGCAATTTTCTTTTTTCTCTTTCCTCTTCTTCTTTTTGCTTCAATTCTTTTTCTATTTTTCTAATCTCTTCCGAAGCTAAGAAAATAAATTTATTCAATTTATCCATCACCTGCATCTTCTTTTTCACATCTCATTCTAGATCAGTCTTTTCATCAAAGAGCATAACCTCATTCACTGTCACTTCCAATGAAAGTGTATCATCATTATAAGTAAATCTTAAAATATGAGTAGACTCCTCTCCACTTTCTTTATCTTCTTCTGTTTTGGTAATAGCCAGGATAGGAAGGGTATCGTTTTCTATGACGAAGTTGTACACAATACGTAACTTATCATTATCAGCTCCTAGGATATCAAATCCATCCGTGATATGTTTCAGATTATAAATTTTTTGTGTTGTAGAAAATAATTCTCAAAATTTCTTTTGTAAATCTGTCTGAAATTTACTTGCCATGAGATTTTCCATATCTACTTCTTCATTAGCAGTTGTCCTGTTAATCTCTTCTTCCAGTTCAGAATCAGAATATTCTGAAGCAATAAGATCACTATAAGATGGCGTAGCTTCTTCGTTTGTTACAGAAGTCTTATTCACAGGTGTAACCATTTCTGGATGAGAAAAAACCTCCTCTGATCATCCGAAAACATCATGAGTTGCATCAATAGGCACTTGAGGATCGGTTATCTGTGGGTCAACCATTTCAAATTCACATAAAAAGCTAAAATCTATTTATATAAGTATAGTGATTTAAGGTTATTTGTCAACATTTCCTGATAGTTTATTTATGATTATGTTTCTCATATTCAAATGTATAAAAAGCCTTGATTTTGTATCAAATATCTATATACACAGTCCACGAAGTTTTTTTTGTTATTGTCTAAAAGATTGCCAATATATAAAAAATGCGGATATGATGTAATTGGTGTAGCATAGCAGACTTCAGCTCTGTTCGTACGGGTTCGAGTCCCGTTATCCGCTAATTACCAAAATTTATCACAGAAAAATCTATGGCGAAACAAATCATTCTTTGACTCATCATTGCATGATTGGGTGGAAGTCTTATCTATTTTTCTTCAAATCTTGTAGAGAGCTTTGGAGCTATCCCTCGGTTAGAAAAGAATCTGTGATGAACGAGAAATGGTTATGTTGTTATTTGATTTATAATTATGATAATCTGATTCTTGATTTTATTCGGTATGATCCCAACGACAAATCCTACTGAAACGATCGGCTGACTCAATACGGTCAAATAAAAAGATTAAAAAATGCCCATTTATCATGGGCCCTTAGCTCATTTTGGTAGAGCACCTGCTTTGCACGCAGGGGGTGAGGGG
>CAYUVZ010000079.1:0-4805 GCA_964448265.1 uncultured Candidatus Peribacteria bacterium
ATATATAGGACTTTAATACAGAAAATCAAGTTTATAAGTTTTTTCCTCTATTTCAAATTGAAACCCCCTCCGTTTTCCCTACAATTCAAAAAACCTGATTGATTAACAATCGTAGGGGCGGATATCATCCGCCTTAGCTTAGGCGATTACTAATCGCCCCTACGCAAAAATATTTTAACAAAAAAAAATTCTACATTTTTACGTTTATACATTTTAATCGATCATGGATATTAAAGCCTATTTAGCCACTCAACTCAACGAAGAACAATTGAAAGCCTGTCTCCATACCGACAGTTGTAGCCTAATCATCGCTGGTGCGGGAAGTGGAAAAACGAGAGTCCTCATGTACAAAATTGCCTACCTCGTCCGAGGGAAAAATATTCCTATACAAAGAATTTTAGCCGTCACCTTCACCAATAAGGCTGCTAATGAAATGAAAGAGAGGTTAATAAAAATTTCTGAAGAAATGCCAGCATTAAAATCAGAAACTAAACCACAAGAAGTCCAAAAAAGTGACAACGATAGCATTACTGACTTTCTAGAAAGTGTAACCAACAACCAAGAAGTCATTACCCCACAAAAACTCTATACCACAGCATCGTTGAAACGAATTGGTACCTTTCATAGCATATTTCTAAAAATTCTCAAAGAAGACATCGATAAACTCGACATGAAATATAACAAAAATTTCTGAATCTATGACACCAACGAAAGCCAATCCGTCATCAAGGAAGTACTGAAAAAACAAAATCTCCAGGAAGTGTTTAAAGCACAAGAAGTGAAAAGCTTCATTTCCAATCAGAAAAATAATTGACTGGATCCCAAATCGTGCATGAAAAATACAAAAACTGATTACGATCAAAGTATGTATAAAGTCTACGAAGCCTATCAAAAAGCACTCGAGACATCTAATTCACTAGACTTCGACGACCTGTTACTCCTTCCCTATATGTTGTTCAAAAAACATCCTGAAACTCTGACGAAGCGAAAAAATAGATTTGATTATATCCTCGTAGATGAAGCACAAGACACCAATCGAATTCAGTTTGAATTAATTAAAATGCTCTCAGGCGACCAGGGAAATGTGACCTTGATCTGAGACGACTTCCAAAGCATCTACGGACGAAGAGGTGCATTGATGGAAAATTTTTTGAATGTAAAAATGTACCGACCCGATATCCAGATGTTCAAATTGCAGACGAATTATCGCTCCAAACCCCACATTGTAAGCGCTGGAAATCATATTATCAAAAACAATGTAAATCAGTACAAAAAAGAAATCGTAGCCCACAGAACCGGTGATGACAAAATCACAATTTTTGCTCATGCGAGTGAAATTGATGAAGCTGCAAACATTGTGGAGATGATTAGAAAAATGAAAGAAGACTCCAAAATCAAAACACGATGATCGATCGCTATCTTGTATAGGACCAACGCACAGTCCTCTCCTTTTGAACAACTCTTTATCCAAGAAGGGATTCCATACAAAGTACGGGGAGCGTTTAAATTTTTCGAGAGGAAAGAAATCAAAGACATCACCTCATATATCAAGTATCTGGTCAACCCCGCTGACAATGTTTCGCTCAAGAGGATTATAAATATCCCAAATAGAAAAATCTGAAAAACCAGCATCGAAAAAATGGAAGACTACGCGATAAACAAAAATACAAATCTGACTGCAATCCTGCATAGTATAAAAAACTGAGAATTGGAAATCACTCCCCTTGCCAAAGGATGAATTGAAAATTTTGTAGAAACCATAGATTTCATCCACAGCAAACTTTCCACGCTCAGACCCGCTGAAGTCATCGAGACCCTTGTGAAAAAAATTAAATACAGAGACTATCTGGTCAAAGAAGAATGAGGCGAAGCACTCGCTGATGAAAAATACGAAAACATCTGACAGCTCATGAATATGGCAGAAAAATATGTAGAAACCTGAGAAGAAACTTTGAGACAATTTATGGAAGAGGTGGCATTGCTCGCAGATATTTCAGAAAATGAAAAATGAGAAATCGATGCGGTAAAATTGATGACAGTACATTCGAGCAAAGGACTGGAATTCCCGGTCGTATTCGTAGCAGGATTGGAAGATCATATTTTCCCCCTCTCCAACGCAATGATGGAACCAAAACTTTTGGAAGAAGAAAGAAGACTGATGTATGTCGCGATTACCAGAGCCAAAGATGTTTTGTTTTTGTCGCACGCACACTCGAGGATGACGCGATGACAAACCAAAATGAATCCCCCCAGCAGATTTTTGAATGAACTGCCCGCAGAGCTGATCAAAAAATTCGACCTCGGCTGATGAGCTGAAAGACCAGGTGGAACAACCGTAGAAGAATGAGATATCGTCAAACATAAATTATTTGGCACAGGCTATGTCTTGGAGATTTGGAACAATCTCGCTATCGTCAAATTTCACAATCCCAAATTTGGTGTCAGAAAAATAGAAATGAGATTTTTGGATGTGATATAAAATAGAGAAATATTTTATCTTCTAAAACTATTGTATCATGGACATGAGATCCTGCGCAGTCATTATTGAAGATGGGAAGATTTTGCTGATGTATCGCATCAAAAACTGAAAAGAATATTTCACTTTGCCATGATGATGAGTCGAAGAAAATGAGAATCCAACACAAACAGCCATCAGAGAAGTAAAAGAAGAAACTACTTTAGATATTCAAATAGAGAAAGAATTATTTCATTTTGAAAATGATTTTGATCATAGGATGCATTATGTGTATCTAGCGAAGGATATCAGAGGGACAGCCACATTATCATGACCAGAGTGAGAGATAAGCAGCAAAAATAATTTTTACATGCCACAACGACATCCCCTCCAAGGAATTCAAAACCTAAATATTATTCCAAAATATCTAAAAGAAAATTTACAAAGAGCACTTTAATTTTTTGGAGAGCAGTTGTAGTCATTTCCCCGATGAAGTAGAGTTGTGGCTTCATGAGCCAAAATACAAAGGCATGAAAAAAATATTTTTCATTACAAATTTTCTACCCAACCAAAAGAACAAAAAAAGATTTTTTTGAAGAAAAAAATAAAAAAATATTTTTCAGAAAAATAAATGAAAAAACGATTTTACACACAATGAGTTACAATAGTCTAGAACTGACAAAACACGCCACTAGAATCAACACAGAAAAAATAAAAAACACAAAAAAATATTTTTTTGATAACATAAGCCATACACTCAATTAAATATGTAAACCGAATATTATTTTAGCATAGAGTAATCATAGTCCCCACCTAATGTTGCAAAGACTGCAAAAAGAGAGAAAAAACTCGTGTTCAATTGCTTTTTTTATTTCCTTAGCTATAAAAAGGTTGCGAGGTAATTACGCATTTTGTTGAGGCCTCAAAACCTCAGCTTGTACCTAGCCTTTTTATATCCTTATTATAAACCGAAAATGGTTGCTAAGAAAAAAGCTGTTAAAAAAGCTGTAAAGAAGGTTGCAAAAAAACCTGCAAAAAAAGCAAAGAAGGCTAAGAAAAAATAGTCTCCTTTAAAATGCAAAAACAAAAGAGAACGCGCTGTTGAAAAATACAGGGCGTTTTCATATACTCTCGACATTATGTCATCTTGAGCGAAGTCGAAAGATATAACTAATAACAGTTATACTCTTCCCCCGAAATTCGTCGGGGTCAGAGTGACACAACTTTTAATTTTTAGTTTCTATTATGAAAAAAATAAAAGTCTTAGTCTGATTATCAGGTGGAGTAGATTCGGCTGTCGCCGCCTACCTTTTGAAACAGCAGTGATATGATGTCACAGCCTGATTTATGAAAAATTATATTTCAGAAAAATGAAATTGCACCACTTACCAAGACGCACAGGAAGCAATCACTGTTGCAAAATTTTTGTGAATCAAAATCATCTCCTTTGATCTTCAAAAAGAATATAACCAAAAAATTATTTCTTACATTTACAAATGATACGCAAAATGAATCACTCCAAATCCTGATGTCCTATGTAATAATCTGATCAAGTTCGATGTATTTTTGAATAAAGCGCTGAAACTCGGATTCGATTATATCGCCACCTGACATTATGCGAGGATCCAGAAAAAATGAAAAATATGGAAACTTTTGAGATGAATCGATTACAATAAGGATCAAAGTTATTTCCTTTCATGATTAAATCAGCAACAATTATCCAAATCACTCTTCCCTATTTGAAATCTCAGCAAACCTGAGGTCAGAAAAATAGCAAAAAAAATCTGACTCCCCAATGCCGAACGCAAAGATAGCCAATGATTATGTTTCGTAGGCAATATCCCTATCAAAAAGTTTTTGGAACAAAAATTTAAACACAAACAGGGAGATATCAAAGACTGTACATGAAAAATTATCGGAAAGCACGACGGAGCATATTTTTATACGATAGGACAAAGACAGGGATTAAATTTAAAACCCGATCTGTATGTCACCCAAATTGATGTTAAAAAAAATCTCATCATCGTCTGACCTAGAAATGATGAAATGTTGAACAAAAAAGAAGTAAAACTCTCAAACTGGCACCGGATAGGAAAAAAATACACCACTCCTCTTTCCCTGACAGCTAAAATTAGATACAGACAAGAACCTCAGCCCGCTACACTCAAAAATACCAAAACACTCATTTTCAAAGAAACTCAGCGGTCCATCCCCAAATGACAAATCGCCGTAGCCTACCTAGGCGACGAATGCCTAGGAAATGGAGTAATAGGGTAGTCTTTTTTTGATTATTATCAATTTTCTTTAGAAAATTGACAAAAAGGCGTTTCTGACTATAATTGAGTCAGTA
>CAYUVZ010000080.1:0-4768 GCA_964448265.1 uncultured Candidatus Peribacteria bacterium
GTGATGAAAATTTTGATATTGCTGCCATAGAGCGTGGCTTCGCCTTTTCAGCAAAATTTTTCGCTGAATAGAAATAATTTCTTGCATAGCTAATTTCTATTGAAAATACTTCCCGAACCCATACAATTCTCCTCAGTTCATATTTTTTTGTATTCATTCAACGAAGTACTCTCCTTTTATCGTTTCGTAGTCTTTCCATGAAGAAATCCAGATTATGGTTATTATTCTTATTATGAATATTGGTCGGATGATTGTTTCGGCAAATTCATGCTGAGCGGAATGCTTTGCATCAGCCATTGATTCAGTCGGGGAAATTAAATATTGATGGACTAATCTCTTCCATTAGGCAGGTGATTAATCCTGATAGTACTACTTCTCTTGGTGGAAAGTATGGTCGTTTCGAAGAAGTTACTTCTGTGCTCAATAGTTCTTATTATGATACGTCAAAATTAAATACTGGAAAAATGTTGCAGGGTGCTGTCAAAGCATTTGTGGATGCTATCGATGATCCCTATACTATGTATTTGGATAGCGCAGAAAATTCTGGATTTCAAGAAGAGATAAAATGAGAAACAAATTTTGAATGAATTGGTGCAGTGATTAGCAAAAAGGATTATTATGTACAGATAGATGAAGTGATCAAATGATCCCCTGCCTTTGTCGCGGGGCTCCAAATGCTGGACAGAATTGTGATGGTAAATACATGATCTATTAAGGATCTGAATATCAACCAGGCGATGGCATTGATCAGATGACCCAAGGGGACTTCCGTAGTTTTGACGATAGAGAGAG
This sequence comes from uncultured Candidatus Peribacteria bacterium, assembly GCA_964448265.1. GTDB lineage: Bacteria > Patescibacteriota > Gracilibacteria > Absconditabacterales > Absconditicoccaceae > CAJBLF01. The sequence goes on from CAYUVZ010000080.1 coordinate 793, forward strand.
TTGCTAAAGATGGGAAGAAAAGTGTCTTTGTAAAAAATGTCATCAGAGATGCTTTGAGTATCCCTTCTGTAACAAGTATCATTTTTACCGGGCAGAAAACTCTATGATATATCAATATCTCTATTATAGGAGAGGAAACAGAAAACTTATTGAAGAAAACTCTAGGCGAATTCAAAAATCAGAAGATCGATGGTATTATCCTAGATTTGAGATGAAATGTATGAGGATTCCTAGATGTGGCGGCAAAGATTGTTTCTCATTTTGTTCCCAAAGGAAAACTTGTCGTGACCGCTAAATACAAATCCTTTGGCGATGAATCATTTTCATCTGAGGGATATGGAGATATCAAAGTGCCTGTCATCGTCCTTGTAGATGGATTGACTGCCTCAGCAGGAGAGATTATCGCTATGGCATTACAAGAACAAATCTGAGCGAAATTGGTAGGTACTCAGACTTTTGGGAAGGGATCAATTCAAACACTAGAAGAATTCTCTGATGGTGCATCATTGAAATATACAATCGGTAAGTGGTACTCCCCTAGCGGAAAAAATATTGATAAGGTCTGAATCACTCCAGATGTGGTAGTGGAATTTGATGTCGGATTGTATACGGGGAAGAAGCTAGATAACCAGCTGGAGAGCGCGAAAAAGATGTTTAAGTAGGTACATTTATATATTACCCATTGCATGCTAAGTCTCGATAAAGAGAGCATAAAAAAATTGAAAGCGCAAGATCAAAATGCTTTTAACCAATTCTATTTACAGACCGTAGATATGTTTTTCCGTTATATCAACGCAAATTATTACGTCGCGAAGGCAGATGCCGAGGATGTTGTTTCAGATTTTTATGTGAAATTTCGAGAAGCGGTCAAATCATTCAAAGAAGATCAATCCTTCTCTGCATATTTCCGAACGATCTTTAAAAATACGCTGAAAGATTTTTTCAAAAAAAATACTGATCTCCCTTTCACGGTGCTTGATGGTGATGATCCTGAGGATGAAAGCTTCGAGGACGGTTTGGTTGATGAAAGTGATCTCACTGAGCTATTGAATAATGATTTTCATTTTGAACATATCCAGAAAGCGATGAAGCAGTTGGATGATGTCAGCAAAGATATTATTTATTTCAAATTTATCGAAGAGAAAGCTACAGAAGAAATTGCCCTCCTGACATGAATTTCAAATGATACGATTAGGCAAAGATTATCTAGGGCAATCAAGCATCTCAAGAAGCTTTTGGAATCAAATCGCTAAAGTTTTTTCAAAAAATGTCAACCCGAACTTCGCACTGATGACCGCAGAATCCTGCGAAATACTAGTTCTCTACTGGTAAATCATTATACCCTCCCCCACCCTCTTTTCCTAGAAAAATCTCTTGAAATACAGTTCCTCTATGCTAATATGGTTGCCGTACACTACCTTTTATTTTAATAATCATTTGTACAAATGACAAAGACAGCTCTTATTGCAAGCCTTGCAGAACAATTAGGCGTATCTAAGAAACTAGCTTCAGAGTTAGTTAATTCATTCATCGAAACTGTAATCGCTGGTGTTAAAAAAACTGGTGAAGTTAGATTACAAGGATTCGGAACTTTCAAAGCTTCAAAAAGAAAAGCAAGAGAAGGTGTAAATCCTCAACATCCAACTCAGAAAATTAAGATCCCTGCAATGAAGGTTGTTACTTTCAAGGCTGGTTCAGAATTCAAAGGTGCAGTTAAAAAATCTTAATTGATATTTTCAGCACTACGAAGAAGTCCGCTTAGGCGGACTTTTTTGATATGAACGAAATCTCGTTTCTAGTTGATTTCTTGTATCAAACGGATATATATATGTAGAAATATTATGAATATTAATAAAATTATTAAAATTAGAAAATTAATTTCCACCACGGTGGATCAGTTTAAAATCTTAATCTTCAAAATCTTAATAATCTTTTAATCTTTTAATTATTACCATGACTGGATATATTATCCTAGCTGCCCTAATTTGAGGATGAGTTGGTTATCTAGTTTTCTATCTTAGATATCAGCATAGGGATACGGTGGATCAGTTGAGAACAAATCTCAAAGAAGCTGGCAAAGAGGTTCAGTACCTCAGTAATGAATTGGATGAATATGTGCAGCAAAATGCTATCTTGAAACAGAAGGTTACAGAATTATTAGAAAAAAATGATGATATGGCAGATGTGGTATCTGAATTGAGCAAATATTATGTTCATCTCAAAAAGGCTGCTGAGAAAACTACTGAGCTTACAAAATTTCTTCAGACGCCAAATCCAAACATGGAAGAGAAATTACAGGCATTTATCAAACCTGAACATCCTGAGAATATGGAAAAGACTTTCTTTTAAATATAATGTAAATCTTTATACTTTTGTCTTTATACTTTTATCTTTTATGGGCTACGATAGCAAACATATCAAAGTTCTAGATCCTAAAGCATGATACAATCTCATTGCTCAGGAATATAAGGAATATCATAAGCACCTGGATAGTTTCGAGAAAGGTGTTTTTGTAAAATTTTTGCCGAAAGGAAGGAATAATTTAGATATTATTGATCTTGGCGCTGGAGATGGGAGACTGTATAAATATCTGAGTGCTTTGAAACCAAAAAGATATGTAGCCTGTGATATCGCTGAGGATCTGCTTCATAAACATGCCGGCAAAGAAGTCGAAAAAATCGTTTGTGATTTGGAATCCAAACTTCCCTGGGATGACGAATCGTTTGATGTAGCAACCAGCTTTTTTGTTTTGGAACATATCAATGACACTGATCAACTTATCAGCGAGGTATATAGGATATTGAAGCCGTGATGAACCCGGATTATCGGTCATTTTTTGCAGAGACGTGAATTTCTTTGGTCCAAGGATGAAGATCAGTTCAAAATCCAGATGTACAATCATAGAATCCAAGATTTAGAAAAAATCGCTCAGCACCATTTCTTTGATACCAAGGCGATGCCTATCTTTGAAGGCGATGTACTTTTGGGATATATTTTGATCTGCGATAAACATTAAATTTCTTTTCTTGAAAACTATGAAAGATTCATTATCCTACGAATAGTTTTATTCGTAAATTTTTGGTATGAAAAAGTTTTTGGTAACGACTCCTATCTACTATCCCAATGGATATCCTCATATCGGACATGCATATAGTTCTTTTATTGCAGATTTTTATGCAAGGTACAAAAGATTACTTGGATATGAAGTAAAATTCTCTACGGGGAACGATGAAAATAGTCAAAAGATCGTCCAACAGGCTCAGGCTGAGGGGAAAGATATTATGGACTATTTGGATGCCATGGGACAAAAATGGGAATGAGTCTGGAAGAATCTCCAAATTTCCTACACCGATTTCATCAGAACGACTCAGAAAAATCATAAAAAATTGGTTCAAGAAATGTTGCAAAAGTCGTATGACAAAGGCGATATTTACGAAGGAGAATATAAGGGATATTATTGTGTAGGATGTGAAGGATTCAAAACAGAAAAAGATCTGATTTTCAAAGACGGAGCGCTTGTTTGTCCTGATCATCTGACGAAACCCGATATGATTGTTGAGAAAAACCGATTTTTCAAATTAAAAAATTATCAGAAAAAAATAGAAGATTTTTACAAAAAATGTCCTGAATTTATCCTCCCGGAGTATAGGTTCAACGAAATGAAGTCCTTCGTCAAAGGTGGTCTGGAAGATTTTTCTGTCTCCAGAGAAACGAATAAATTTGGGATTCCTCTCCCCTTCGATCCGAAGCAAGTCAGTTATGTCCGATATGATGCCTTGTTCAATTATGTGACTATCTCCAGAGATGCGGGATTTCGAGATGCTGATACGCAGATCGTTCATATCCTAGGGAAAGATATCGCGAGGTTTCATTCGATTTTTTGGCCAGCGATGCTGATGAGTGTGGACTATAGATTACCAAATACAGAATTTGTCACTGGTTTCTTCACGGTCGATGGGCAGAAGATGAGTAAATC
>CAYUVZ010000081.1:0-4746 GCA_964448265.1 uncultured Candidatus Peribacteria bacterium
GATATGAACTATGTCGCGAAGTTTGTCGTAACAGAGCGTTGGGAAGAGGCAAATAATTCGAATATTAGTTGTTATATTTATGGGAAATAGATTAGTAAGATTAAAAAATTAAAAGATTAAAAGATTAATTAATCATCAGTAATTCTAAATAGTGATTCTTATTTCTTAAATTTTTTTGCTATGAGTTATTTTCAACAAAAAAGACTGTACTCCTCAAGTTTTGCTTCATCATCTCATACATCACACAATCCTACATCCAGAGATATGAAGAAAAAAATTAAGTTTTGGGGTATAGCAGGCTTTATTTTTTTAGTTGTTATTTTTGCTTTTTGGTTCACCAGAAATGTCTTGGTGGGATTACCCGATGTAAGCAAAATCAAAGATATGGTGTTTTCTGAAGCTACGCTTATCGAAGATAGAAATGGAGAAATTTTGTACAAAATTTTTGATCAAAATAGAGAATATGTCACCTATGATCAGATATCGCCCAATATGGTCAATGCAATCGTAGCTATAGAGGATCAGCGTTATCGGGAACATAATGGGTTGGATCCTATGGGAATCATCAGAGCAGGAATAAGTAAACTTTTGCATCCAGGAGAAAGAATGCAATGAGCATCTACTATTCCCCAGCAGTTAATTAGGAATTTGCTCCTTACCAAAGATAGAAAATTAGAAAGAAAATTGAAAGAAATTATTTTGACGAGCAAATTGAGTGGAGTCTTGGAAGATCAGATTCGTAAAGAAAAAACAGGTATTTCCAGCTCAGAACTCCGTACGGAGATGAAGAAAAGAACCTTGGAATTGTATCTGGATTATATCTCTTTTGGAAATAATGCGTTTGGTGTAGAGGCTGCTTCCAAAGCTTATTTCGACAAGTCTGCGAAAGATCTGACTGTCTTGGAGGCTTCTGTATTGGCTTCTATCCCTAAGTGACCATCGTTGTATGATCCGTATAGAAATAGAGGATTGGTGATGGGAGAATTTACGATCAAAGATAGTTATGGTAATCCTGTCTTATTTTCTGGAGATGTGAAGCAGCAAGTAATTAGCAAATTTAAAACCGTTCTCACTGCGTCTGACCTTTCTCGCAAGAAGCAAAATAATGATGTCGTCAAGTTTATCGATGGTATCGGATCTTTCAAAATCACAGTCGCTGGTAATGTTTTGAATGTGAAATATGAAAATGGAAGGAAGGATTATATCCTCAGCAGAATGTATGAAGATGGATATATCACTGAAACCGAGCTCAAAGATGCTCTAGTCCAAGGTATGGATTATATATTTCGTCAAAATATTTTTCCCATCAAAGCGCCTCATTTCGTTCATCGGGTGACAGAATTGCTCAATGAAATGTATGGCTCATGAACATTGATGAAGGGATGATTTGTCGTCAAAACAACATTGGATCTCAAGATACAAGAACAGGCCGAAAAGGCATTACTTGCAAATAACTCAGCATTACAAAGTAACTGAGCAAATGATAGTGCACTTCTTTATTTAGATACGAAAAAGTGAGATGTCCTTGCTTATGTGGGGTCTATAGATTACTTTAACCAAGAGATTCAGTGACAAAATGATATGGTGAGAAGCCCTAGACAGTCAGGTTCTTCTGTCAAACCTTTCATTTATGCTATTGGTTTAGAAAAGTTACCGTTGACTCTGGATACTCCTATCTTTGATATTCCATTCCAGATCGGACCAGATAAACCAAATGATGCTGATGATAAATTTGAAGGTATGCTTCCTGTGAGAAAAGCTTTGGGTCATAGTAGGAATATTCCAGCTACGAAGATGATCACTGCTATCTGAGGTGAATTAGCCGCTAAACCATTTTTACATAAGCTAGGACTTTCATGAGTCTCTGATAATGTAGAATATGGATATACCTTGGCTCTAGGTGCTGCAGAAGTGCCTATGCTCCAATTAGCAAATGCATACGCTCATCTTTCCACAGATACTCCGGGTGTGATCAATCCTATCTTGGAGGTGAGGTCTAGAGATGGTTCTTTGCTTTATGAAAAGACGTGAAGTGTCAGTCAAACTGAAGTAATCAATCCCGCCATCAGATCTCTGGTACGAAAAATTCTTTCAGATTCTACGGTCAGAATTATTGGTTGGGAAACGAAGTTTAATGTCGGAGGACTTACTTTTGGTCTCAAGACAGGAACCTCTGATGTCAAAACTCCCAAATGAAATCGTCCTAGAGATGGCTTATTAGCTGCATATACTCCAAGTAAGGTTTTGATGCTTTGGATGTGAAATGCTGATGCTTCTCCTATGAATCAAAATGCTTTCGGATGATCTCTTGCTACTCCTTTCAAGGCACTTGCTTCATGGATGCTGAAAAATAATTATATCAGCAATGAAACCATGCCTGAATCTAGCGATGTTGTCAGCGTAAAGATTTCTAAAATAACATGAAAACTCGCGGGTCCAAGTACGCCAAGCAGTCTTGTTGTCGATACTTTGAAATATAAAAATTGACCGGCATTGGCTATAGATAATGGTGCTACAGCACTTCAGTATGATGGTAGTTGTGGAGGTCAAGTCAGTGCTTATACCTCACCGCTCAATATCAAAAATGGCTTCTTGTTTCAGCCGACTACTTTCATGCCCAATGGTATGGATCTCAGTGAAATTACTCAACGATGGAAAGAGTCCGTTCGTTTACTCACAGGTGGCGAATGATGAGGATTTTCTAGTGGAAAAGTGTATTACAATTACAACAGCATCTTTGTCGAAGCACCTCAAACTGTTTGTTCATGAGTAGCAGGAAAGATAGATACGAATATCAAAGTCAGTGTGTCTACTCCTGGTTCAAATTCTACAATTACTCCTTCATTCTCTCTTTCTTATACTGCCAGTGGACCTAAAAATATCAGAAGAATTACTGTTTTTCTAGATACTCAGGCATTAGCAAGTTTTGATTATCCACAGGGGAATACAAAAACAGTTTCAGATACTAAGCAAGTTTCTGTAGGCACAGGATTTAAAAATGGAAGTCATGTCTTGCAGGTCGTAGCTGTGGATTTCGCATGATTCTCAAATAGCAAGTCTGTAGATGTCGTCTTGGGTTCGCAAGCAAGTCAGCCTGCTCCTACGACTCCACCGGTAGTAACGCCGACGGTTAGTACATTCAAGTTTTCAGAAAGTTCAACAAAGATAACTCAAGATACTGATGGGACTTATACGGTTTCATTGTTCTTCACGGGAGGGTCTATCTCTCAGGGAACGGTGACGAGAAATGGTACACCTCTCTCCATATTAAAGAGTGCAAACAAGATTCTCTTCACGACAGAGAGTTTATGAGTGGTGGCTATAAATGTGCAGGATGCAAACAAAAATACTGTCAGTCAAACAGTAGATTTGGGGAAGTATTTTAAATAATAATTTATAGATTATCGATAAATTCTTTGAGGTTTTTTTAAACTTTTTCGCAATCTTTGTGACAGAGAACTCATAGTTTTCTGGTTAAAACATACAAGGTTCTACAATATTTTTTCTCCCATTCTCTCATTTCATCCAATAGTACAGCCTTTCATGGGTTCTAATCTATAAGTATATTCCATCAGATCTAAGGCTGACATATGGCCGTATTTTTCTATAATGATATCTATAAATCTTTGATCTTCTTTTTGGAGAACGAGATAATTCGCGAAATGTATTGGTTTATATTCCTTTTTGTCTGGACTGAAAATAGCTTCTGCATCATAAATATCCCTATTGAATGGTCATCGATTTCGTCTTCGATACTCCAATCAGATTAATTTATTTTCTGTCTTTTGAAATGATTCGTAGTCTATTAAAAAGAGTAGTTTCATGGCTTTGAGTGTGTCTAATTTGAGTTTAGTCGCCATATAATCTATGGCTTCTATCATTTTCCAGATGATGTGTTTTTTGTAGATCAACTCGTAATCCACGTCCAAAGCTGTCGCGATTTTTTGGATAATTTCTAGAGAGGGATTGTAGTCTCAGCCTTCTAATTCTGATACGATGCTCTGAGTGATCTTGGCTTTTTGGGCGAGTTCTTGCTGAGATAGTCCTCTGTATTTTCTCCAATGGAAAATGTTTGCACCAACAATAAGCTGGTTTTTTATGGTGTTTCAATATTCTACATCCGATAGGCATTTAGTCCGTTCTGGTGGTGTCGTGATGATAGGCATGGGAAAGGGGAGAATATAAGTAAAACAAATTATATCTCTAGTTTCTGATACACAAGTTTTTTCTCTCATAAAAAATCCTGTTGTATTTGTTTACAAAACTTTAGTTCATTTTGATAGTCGAGGTCGGTACGATCTGTATTCTTTTTGTCCTGGTAATTCTCTGGTTTGATGAGATTTCATGTGAGTACGATAAATGTCTTGTTCTGCTGGAAGAAAAAGATCCTGATAAGATATTTGGTTCCTCCAGCACTTATGCAAAACTCAAAAAATGATCACTCCAGATGCTTGATTCTTTGTCCGTCTACATAAAATCATTGGGTCTCATAACCTTTCATGATTTCTCTTATTTTCACGGCGAGTTTCTTCTCATATTCTGAAGGTTTCCCGGGTGCTTGTCAGAGTTGCATGAGGCGATAAACGCTATCAATAATCATATCACGACCGCCTTTGACGATAGAATAATATTCCATTTCAATCAAAGTAGAATGTAAATACAAGGAGGTCTTCTAGGTTTTTTTAGATTCTAACGATATTTATCAGAAAATCAAGGGAAAATTATATGTAATAACATATATTTATA
>CAYUVZ010000082.1:0-4674 GCA_964448265.1 uncultured Candidatus Peribacteria bacterium
ATACTATAAATATTTCCTCTCAAAAAGCAAGTTTATCAGAAAAAACAGCCCACCCTTTATAGCGAACTGTTCGTACATATATTTCAGTATATTTATTTTTTCTTAGATTTTTTAGATGCTTTCTTTACAGGCATCTTCTTTACTATCTTTTTCACAGCTACCTTGGCTTTCTTCCCTAAATACTTAGACTTGTCGAAGGCGAGGATAGGAATAAAGACAAACTTTACTAATAGTATTCCCAATCAGAAAGCTCGATGCTTGCCAAATTTCTTTGCCCATTTGAAGCAACAGATAATCATCATAATGGCCAAAAGAGGAGGGAAAAGACATGACAACACCCATCGTCCAGACAAACCTGCGAGTTGGAACATCAGGTAGATATTGTAAAAAGGTACGAAAATACCCCATCCTGGCAATCCTGCCTTTTGGAATATTCTCCATCGGGAAACGATCATAAGGACGATGATGCATACCCAGATCAGTGACCATACCATAGCCATAAATCCGAAAACTACGCCAAATGCGGTAGTGAAATGTGCTAATGCTTCATTGCTCATATTCAAATTAGCTGAAGCTCATGAGCTCATAAATGAAAAGTTCATTATGCTATAACAAAAGATAAAAAATCTGATCTAATATATTAAGTTAACCTTAAATTTCAAGAGGCGAATTATTATGGGATTTAGCCTTGAATTTGACAACCGAATAATTAAAAGTTCGTCACGCAAATTTTATTTTTTGTATTAGAAATATACGATGTTACAAAGATCACTTGTAGTTCTCAAGCCTGATACCGTAGGACGCAGTATCGTAGGAGAGATTATTTCCCGTTTTGAAAGAGCAGGTATTCGTATCGCTGGGGTCAAAATGATGCATCCAAACAAAGACTTTTATCATCATCACTACGAAAATATAGGCAAGATGATTTCCAGACGCGGTCAAAAACCCTTTGATGTTACTGTCAAAATGATGCAAACTGGACCTGTCATCGCCATTGTATTGGAAGGAGTAGAAGTCGTAGAACTTGTTCGTAAATTAGTCGGTACTACAGAGCCAAAATCCGCTCTTCCTGGTACTATCAGAGGAGATTTTGCTCATATGTCATTCAATTATGCAGACAAACAAAATATCTGAGTTCCAAATCTGATTCACGCTTCTGGAAGTGTAGAAGAAGCACAAGAAGAGATCAAACACTGGTTCTCCGATGAAGAACTCTTCGACTACAAACCTTTACATGCTCCGTATACGCTGTAGAGGATTAATCTTTTGTCATCCTGAGTGTTTCAGCGAAGGATATAACTTAATTACTGTTATACTCTTCACCCGAGAAGTCGGGTTCAGAGTGACATATAATCTTAATTAACCTTTTAATTTTATTAATTCATATCATGAAAAAACAAATTCACGGTAATTACTACAAAGATGTCGTAGTTTCTTGTATCTGTGGTGCTACCTTCAAAATCAATACGACTATCCCTGGCCCTATCAAAGTGGAGACCTGTTATCAATGTCATCCCGCTTTCAACAAAGACAAGGTGATAAAGAAAGTCATCAAGGGTAGGATGGAGAAATATCTTGAGAAAGAGAAAAAAATTGCATCTATGAAAAAGTCTAAATAGAGAAATTTTTAAAATTGTCACTCTGAACGAAGTGAAGAGTATAACTGTTGTTGAGTTATATCTTTCGACTTCGCTCAAGATGACACAGTGAATTTACTCGTTCACAGTCCGTACATGCTTAGAAAGCAAATCATGAATAAGTATATCAGCGTTGATGAAATTTTTCATGTTATCGGACACAATGCAAGCGCTTTCTTTAGGATAACACTCCAGACATTACTTTTTCTCCTAGTGTTGTATGTCCTATTTATCATCTTCCATAGATATATCGTATGGGAATACACTTCTCGGGCTTTCGGCCTTGTAGGAGTAGCTTTTTTCGTCAAATACATCATTGATTTCCTCAATCTCTATTTGGACTGTCTCATCCTTTCTTCCGGAGGCATTACCTTATTTATGCGAGAGGGCTTATTTGATCACAAGACTGATTTTTTTGGTCGGAATACGATAGAAACCGTATCTCATACTCAAAATACTTTCCGGGATAAAATCTTCGCTAGAGGCAATTTACTAATCAAACTCGATCGTGATATAGAATATCCTTTTGAAAATATCAATCGTCCACGAAAACAAGTCGAGAGGATTTTGAGATACAAAGAAAAATATGGACCTAATAAATCCACAGACAAAGATATCTGAGTCCAAGACGAAAGATTCTCCATCCTCGCTGAAGCCCTAGGAGAAGTCGTGAAAGAGTATCTAGACAAGAAAGAAGAAAAAGACGACGAAGATACTGGGTATTAAGATCTTATGTTTTTAATCGCAGTTCAGTAATCATGGAACTTATCAAAGAAAATGGAAAAGGCAGATATCATAGCAAAATAAACACAAAGTGCTGGAAAGACCGCTCTGATAACTAGTGGGGCAAAATCAAATGGCGGATGATTTTGCCTAGACTTTTTTGCATACTTTTTTTGGCAATGAAAAAAAGTATGTCGCCGAAGGCAAAAATTAATCAGTTATATGCATACATATTGTGAGGTGTTTCATAACTTTTTTTTGAGACGGAGGAGCTTTAAGCCCTTACAGACTAATAGTTACACCAGCTTGAGCTCTTTCAAGATTTTTTCATATTTGGGATAATCATTACCATATTTCCTCTGTACGTATTCTTTCAATATCGTCTTCCAATCAGTGAATCCAGCAGTCAGATTTTTCCCACTTGTTTGGAAATTAGCCATCAGCTCATCCATATCCTCAGCATTTTTTCTTAATTTAATATCTTTGCAAATCTTGCGCAAATCTGGATCTATAACCTCATCGATTTTTTCATAATCCAAAATATCCACTTGCACGCTGAGAGAAATATTTTCCAGCAGGGGAGTGATGGCAGGTGGAAAGCTGACTTTCCAGACGGTTTGATCTGCGAAATTCTTTTCATTCGCTACATTCACTTTCTCCAATTCCTTCAAAAGGAAATCTTTCGTGATGAGGGCATCTGCATTGACTCTGATATAGGGATTGATCGCCAAGGGGATTGCTTGCACGCTCTGACTTTGGGTATCGTATTTGAAAATATATTTATTCTGATTGGTCTCTAGAGAGGTGGTAGATCGGACACTGCCAAGACACAGATAGTTTTGATAGGTAAACCCTTGGTGCAGATGTGCAGAAACCATTTTCAATCCAGGGATGTCCAAAAATAATTCACTCAATGCTGTATCTTTGTAACTAAACTGAGATTTTTGTCCGGGGAATTTCTTCCCATTGATGTAATAATGATGAAAAACTGTAATCTGATCGCTTTTTTCTACTTCGTGCAAGAGGATCTCATTTACCTGCCCTGAGAATGCTTCGTGCTTGTTGACTGAGGTTTTTAAACCATCGCAAATGTCTTGGATAGGCTTAAATATCGGATTTGTTTTTCATTTTCACGATTCAACATTTCAACTTTCTATAAAATAGGGGAGGAGCAGGATCTTTTCTCATTCAATCATTTCAACCCTAGGAGTCGTGACGAAATGAATCTGCCCGCCAGTTCCCGCTTTCAGTGTCTCATTAATGATATTAAACGCCTTTTGTGCTTCTTCGAAAACAAAGGAATTCCCCAGCCGGTCATGATTTCCTGCCAGGATCCAGACATTTTTCCCTTGGGTAAATAATTCCAAAAAGAGGTTGTAAAGCTCCAATAACGCACTTCTATCATAAGAGAAATGATACACAAAATCTCAGAAAAAAATGATATTTTTTTCCTGTGCATGTTCAGCAAAACTAGCCTTGATGCTTTCCAGGATTTTATCTTTGAAACGAGTGTTGATATGAATGTCTCAGACTAATAGCATGCTATATACCAAATGCTAAAATACTATGTCACTCTGACCCCCCCCGACACTTCGGGGTCGGGGGAAGAGTATAACTTATTATAGTGATTTAGTTATATCCTTCGTTGAAACACTCAGGATGACATTGATTATAACAAATTGGTTTGCAAAAAAAAGCAAGAATTCTATACTTGCATTATTCCTCTTCAATCTTCATAATCTTAATAATCTTTTAATCTTCTAATTTATAATGAACCGCAAATACATCTTTCGAATCATTCTCATCCTCATCCTCGTCCTCGGCATTATTCGTTTTTGGACTCCAGAAGATACACGGATCTGCGATGGTAATACGCTCGTGCAACACGGACATCCCACAGTAAGTGGCTCAGGATTCTCTTGTTCTGGATGAGAGATTACGGATATTTTACCATAATTTATACTTTTTGATGCTTTTTCATTTGCATTTCAAAGAAAAATGAGTATATTTATTGCAATGTGATCAGCAATGATCCTTTCGCAGACTTGTATCTGCCACTGTCCTTGAGAGAAATCTCAGGGCAATTTTTTATTTTTGAATAATGCCCCAATAAAAATGTCTCACCTTAATCGCCAATCATAAAAGAGGCCTCTGATTGCTAGGCTTGGAAAATAATCTTTTGGTATCTATGAGTTTGATTTGATTCGCAATAATTCGACATTCTTTAAGCCCATACTTTTCATAATGTTCTATTTTAATATAATATTTATCCATCCGTTTATGGTATTTTGTCGTTATCGGAGCTACCAATAAT
>CAYUVZ010000083.1:0-4606 GCA_964448265.1 uncultured Candidatus Peribacteria bacterium
GAGCAATACTAATTCTTGCTTCATGTTCAAAGGAGAATACTGGTGTGACTCCTTCATCAATTCACCAGGAAAATGCAATTTATAATGACACCCAGGAAGATTCGTCTTCTAACCCTAACATCCAGCCAAAAGCTACAATGACAGAATCAGCAGTAAGTCCAAGTTATGGCAAACCAAATTCCACCAACTATTACTTCCAGGTATATAACCCTTCGGGGACAGTAACTTTGGCAGTAAAATTGTATGAAAGAGCTACAGCTACTACGACTTATTTACCTATGACGAAAGTAGGTAACTACTGGAAGCTTACCACGAAGATAGTGAACAACGGATGGTTTGATTACAGGTATGTTTATAACTCAAGTCATGCTAACATTAGTTCTCTTGCCTATGTACTCAGCAATTCAAAAAACACTTTTTCTGCTACTGGTACAAGTTCTATCGTTTGGCCGTTTGGAGCAGATGGATCAAGCTGGAGCAATAGAACTGTATATGTAAGTCCCTATGGCAATATAACATGGAGAGGCGGAGAAGAAACAAAAGGTACCTCATATCATGCCACAGCAGGAAGTGGTTGGAATGAAGGTGCCCATATTACAGCATACAATGAATATTTCTCTGATGATTGGAATAGAGGCAGCGGAAGCCAAGATTTAAATACAGAAATCCGTTCACCATTGGATGGATATGTAGATGCTATTGGCACATATTCCACATCTGCTGGTAATGGTATCAGTAAGTTTGTCGCTGTAGTTCAAATAGCAAACAACGGCAGTACCTATAGATTCTATGTTGGACATTTAGCTTCTACTGCAAGCAATCTTTATGTAGGGCAATATGTTCGTGCTGGTGTTACTAAAATTGGTAACCTTGGAATGTCCGGTGCTACTTCTCCTCATGCTCATACCGCATTGCAAACAGTTGCTAGTAATGGGACAAGAACATCTGTGGCTTTTAATTTTAGTGCTCAATAAAAATCAGATTTCTCTTGTTTTTATTATCCTACTCTATATAGGGGAGGTGTCCCTCCCCTGTTTTTTAACTACATAATCTCTATAAAAATGAAATATTTTATTCTGGTATTTGTTTTAACTTTATTATGACTAGCTTGATGTAGTCAACATATGTCCACGAGTACTAATACTGGTTATTTTTTGGGACAGATTAATGAAGGGTTGATTGACTATAATAAACCCATTACTACTTTTTCTACCTGAGAACAAACAAATTTTCATCATCCAATGCCATGAAATGATTCGTCATCCAATATATCTATCACATGAAAAGTAATGCCAGGGATCTGATTATCTAAATCTATTCCAACCTTCTTTCTCCATGGAGACACATTGACCTATAGCGGATTATTCAGCATATCGATACCCAAATCTGTTCTTTATCGAGAATATCAAGGGTGAGCTTTTGAATCGCTTTCATTTTCAGATAGTAATCAAAAATCTTATTTTCATATAGGGATATGACAACCATGACTGAGTATAGAACGAAAAGATGATAAATCTCAATGTGAAGACAATAGTGGTATATGAAGTACAGTCTCCATATTAAAAGTTAAACAAGGAAGAAAAATCTACATTACTACTACTACATTCCCAGACTCTAAAGAACAAGTCCATGGTTTATGTTTTGTAAATAATGGGTTAGTATACAATATTGAAGTTACCAATTATAACAAAGCATACACTGAACAAATTTTTAATTCTATGAATTTCATTACGAAGTTTCCACCCAAACAGGCTATAGCTACTTCATGATCTAAACCTCTTCAGTCCATAATGAACAACCCCATCTCTTCTATCTATAATACAATAATACTTTCCTGACATATCCTTGTCTATAGTTGAATATTCCACATTGAGCTACCTGAGTATCTCCAATTCCGAAAAAGTATCTATCCATGAAATAATGGTGTAGAAATATATTTTACAGATAAGAAGTTTCTTTGATTTCAGTTGGATGATGTAAGATATGTCCATTTAGTAACCACCCCAATCACTACTGAGAGAGGGGAAAGTGATTATGATAGATGCAAACCAGAAAATCAATTTGGTTGATATTCAAACATATCAGAAACTACTACTTGAGACAATGGAAATATTTTATATAAAAATTATCGCAGTTATGAATCATTCGGATATAGTTGGAAGGAATGAAACCTATGTTTTGTACTCGACAATATGATGTACAATATCACTATAAGGTGATACGCAATTCCCGATATTATATCCAGCAGCGATTCTTTTCATTTTGATAATTAAATCACCTCTACATTTTCCCCTCACAAAAAAAACCCTAGCAAATAATACACTCGCTAAGGTTAATAAGGTTTTGATATTTTTTTCTATTGGTTGCCTATCGGCAACTTTTTAGAATAAATTAAATTGTTTTTTTGATTGTAAGCCCTCATTATATATACTCCGTAAGGAGCATTGAACTTTGGTTCTTTACTGGAAGAGATATACTGCCCCAATATGGTGTAAAGTTCATAATGAGTGATTTGATCGGTTTCATAAGTAGAAATACCAGTAGTGAAATGAATGAACGTTGAGTCCATTCCATTACATATTCCGTCACTTACATACAGGATTACCCAGCCCACAGGGCCTAAGGTAACTGTAGATGCACTGGAGGATGAGGACGCTCCCCAACTCCAATGATAAGTGGAGTATGAAGGACTTCCCGGGATAACACTTAGCACTTGCGTGCTAGAGCCTGTTGGCAGGTTTACAGTGTCACCTACATTGAGAACAGGCGCGTTTGCATTGTAGTAAGAAATGATGGCTGTGTCGATTATGGAATTGCATGTGTTCCAGATGTGGCACCAGAAGGTATCGATACTGGTAGCATAGAAAGCACTACTAGTTAACCCTGTGTTCCACAAATAATTTGTACCACCAGGATTTTCAGCATCAAGTGGTATGTACGGATTCATGGTGCAGACAACCGAGTCTGGCATCTTGGTAGAATGAACTACGGGACTATCAAAATAAATTGCGAAATAAATTGTGCCCGTTTGTATAGAAATGAATGTCCATCCTCCAAACATCGAATGTGTAATAATTACACTATCCGCAGTGCTGATTACTACATTCGAATGTTTCCATTGTATGCCCGACCATGATGCCGATGCCTTATATACTATAACTGTGTCACAACAAAAATGAGCTGTTGTGTTCCCCATCGTATCAATATAGGCCTTTACGATTGAACTATAACCGTTAAATTTTATTACTACGATGATTATTATCATCATAAAAAATGTTTTTTTCATATTGTAATTTTTTTATTATTATTTAATATTTTTGTTTTGCTTTCATAACTTCTTGAGAGATTAATGAAAGTATGAATATACTACTTAATTTCTATCAAAAATCAAGAGAATTTGACATTTTGTGGATTAGTTATCTAGTTGTTTTCGAATAGTTCAATCACAACCCTGAAAATGAGTACCATCATAGAGAATTGCTCCTTCTTTGGTAGCATTACATGTAGGAGCAGTCATTGATCTCACTCTGATACCACCCTCCACATCCAATGCCATAGTTGGAGTCATAGACATAGCCAATCAGCTATTTGTAATACCCACGCCATTTAAAGATCTAATTAGAAAAGTTTTATCCGTGGATGAAAAAAATGTAGTACTATCCGAGTTCCAAACAAAAGTATTATTATTATTTAGAACAACAGATTCTCCAGCCGCGAAACTATACTCACCACCAACCGCGTTATTAAGTCATCAAGCAATGAAAGAATATTTTGCTGATATTGTATTCGTATCTCCCCCAGCAATTACAGAATAACTTCAGAGTGAACTAATCGTATTCCCCGCTCATCCTCATATCACCGCATAATCTGTATCGATACCATTTCTAGTTCATCCTCAAATAGATGAATAATCTCAATTAATATGCTGGCGTCATCCTCATCCGATCGTAGATTGAATTCAGGCTATATTATTCCGTTGTCATCATCCGATGATAGAATAGCCTCCATTTACATTATTATCCATACCTCATCCAATTGTAGAAGAACTCGAGCTGACAGTATTACCATATCATCATGCTATCGTGGAATAAGATCATGCAGTTATCCTATTTAAATACCCTCCTCCGATTGTGGACTGAGCTCCATTAAGTTGATTAGAATACCCTCCTCAGATGAAAGAATCTAAACCTGTAAGAGCATTCATATCTCATCATACCACAGATGAATAATCTCAACTGATACTATTTTCATGCCCTCATCCGATAAAAGAATAACTATTTTCAATATGATTCTTTCATCATCAGACTATACTGGATCTATTTCAAACAATAGTATTGGGTTCTGTAGAAGAAAGTGTCGCTCAACCTCATCATATAAATGAATTATCACCGAAAATTTCATTTCATTGTCATCCTCAAATCACAGAATCATTCCCAGTAACGATATTTAAATGCCCTCATCATATAAATGAGTACCCATCACTAAATGAAGCTGTATAGGGATCATTTTTGATGATATTTGCACGGCCTCAAGCTATCGTTGCACCACCTCCATCAATATGATTATATCGCCCTCATCCTATAGTTGAAAGCGATCATGTTATGAT
>CAYUVZ010000084.1:0-4591 GCA_964448265.1 uncultured Candidatus Peribacteria bacterium
CTTAGTTCTAGCAGCTTGTTTAGCTTGTTGAGATTTCTTTTTGGCTATTCCTTGTTTATTGGTTCTAGAAGCCATTCTCTGAATTTTAAAATGTAAATGGAGCCACGAACGGGAATCGAACCCGTGATCTCACCCTTACCATGGGTGTATTCTACCGGCTGAACTATCGCGGCAAACTTCAAGTTTTGTAGTGTTTAGCCACATAGTTTCAAGTCTTTTCGTGGAATAGCATATTACATCACATTTTAGTCGGAATGGTGGTTGTTTTTGGTCAGATTTTTGGTCAGAGTTTACAAATAAGGCGTTTGGAGTATTATTGTATCTGTAGATTTTATATAAACACTTTACCATGGCTATTGCAGGATGAGTAAGCTTCGTGGAAAATAAAGGTCCAAAAAGCTTGAAAGAGCTACTTGAAGCAGAAACCAACCTTATTGATACCAACATCCAAAATCAGCTCAAAAACCTTAAATTGGAGACAAATTCTGATAAATGAACAGCCGAATTATTTGATAGAACGGCTGAAGATGATTTTGATGACTTTTTTTTGCAAAATGAAAAGAAAATTGCTACATTCTACAGCAAAGGAAATGATACCATTTCTCAGGAAGGAGCAACGTGGATTACAAAAGAATATTTCAAATATCTAGATAACCACAAACTTGCAGAGCTTATGCAGGAAGAAAAAAATAATGAAGTAATCAAAGCTCTCAGAGGGACAATGTTTGAACTCCGTGACTTAACCACAGATATCAATCGTTACTTCCTCGATAAACTACAGAATGAAGTTCTTTCCAACACCTCCGATGAGACAATAGAAAAAGAACAGTATATCGACATAAACAACCTTGCATCGACAAAGATTGAATCGACCACTTATTACGAATTTCCCACTAATCGAAATGATAAAGTGACTGAAAGAAAACTCAGACAAGAATGACGATTGGATAGTTACAGCGAGGCGAATAGAGACAAAAAAACTGCTATTCAGACCATTTTGAACAATATAGACAGATCTGAAATCAGAGGTATCAACCGAGATGATTTGCCAAATATTTTGAATAAAGTATTAAATCAAGATTTTCTCAACAAGGTAATTATCGATGAAGATGGTGTGAAAAAAATTGATATCAGAACATTCAAAAAAGAATTTAAAAATGAATTTATCTGGTCAGACGAACAACTCTATACGAGAAAATGATTGCGTGATGTCAAAAAAATTGCTCTACTTATCGGAAATGCAATAAATGAAAATGGATTACTTGATCCAAAAAATGATTTTTATCAATCATTGCTCAGACTTTCTGATGTTTGAAATACTGGGAAAAACATCAATATCATCGCAGTAGCCAATGATCAATATTTACTACAAAAAATCAGCGAGGACAATATGTTTCTATTCCTGTGTGATTTTGATAGTGATGGAACCGTCAATAGTGGAAGCACCGTGAGATGAGATAAAAATAAAAATCGTAGAGATACCTGATCCATGATGGGTGGACAATTGTATGAAAACTTTTTGAAATTTTGTACCACAGAGTGGGACGGAAATGAATGACAAGAAAAGAAAAAAATCGTAAACTGACCTGAAACTTCTAGAGTTATTACCAAAATCTTGGAAGCTACGAAAGAGCGTTCTGATAATACATATCTCAAGTGAGCTATTAAAAATTTTCTAGATGAACATACAGAGGAAATCGAAATAAGCGACTTTTTGGAATTTATGCAAACTGCTGAATATACATTTGATGATGGAGATACAAAAAGAATCCCTGCAGCTTACGATATTAAACAATACATGATATCACTTGGAAATGAATTGAATGAAGGGAGAGATCTCAAAGAAATGTTTACGGATAATACCGTTTTGAAAAATCAGATTTATGAAAATGTGAGACGATACAATCATCTGAAAGAATCTGGTGATGGTTGCCCTCTCTGCGATGGAGACCGAAAAAAAATCGATTCATCATTGGAAGAGTATAGAAACAAAGCCAATGTAGATGCCGCTGAAATGTCCAAAGTCAGACAATCTCTCGCTGACAAAATGATGTGGACGGCAAATCTGATCACTGATCTCATCTATGCCGACCTTTCTAAAAATGGGTGAAATGCTGAGACTATCATCGCATGAATATTCAATGGTGCAGTGATCTGAGGAATTAAATATTCTTTCTATGATGGAGAGGTTAATTCAATTAGAATCAGAAATGTTCTGAATCAATTTGTCATGAGCAGACTCGTACCAAGCGTAGGACTCGCAGTCGACGAACATGGTAACCCTATCTTGTGAGCATCGCTTCATTATAGCAAGCTGAGTGATGATAAAGGAAATAAATTTGAAACAGGTTTATCAGGCAACGGACATATTTTCGATAATTTGTTTGATGGACAGATGAGATTTAATATCAATCTCTGAGTCGCACAATCCGTCCAGATTAATAAATGAAAACTGACAGAGCTCAACAGAAGAAATATCCCTGTAAATAGAATCGGTATCGAAGCAGGACTTGGATTGACAAATTCGATCAAGAAAACTTCTCCGTATGTAGGATTATTTATGGAAAGAGATTTTGGTGCAGGAGTAGAACAGAAGGGAAATAATTATGAAAACCTGATGAAAGATTATTTGTGATTACATTACAGCCTATTGGGTCAGAGCAATGAAATCCAAGTTTGTACGAGTAAAAATGAGTTTCTCAATCGCATGGATATTCAATTAAAAAATCTGATAGAAAAGAACGAATCTGCTCGTTGAAATGAGAATTTCTTGAAAAATATGACGAAAGAACTTGCTAATCAGATGCAGATATTTGGAATCTTTAATATCATAAGAGATGAAAAAGATCTAGAGATACAAAAACAAATCTTGGAATATGTCTTCACTTCTTTCATCGATGGATTTCGTGAAAATGCAATCACTCAGAAATCATATAATCAGATTTCACATGGAGTGAAACTTACAAAACTTGGAATCAGAATCAGTCTCAAAGATATTTTGACCAAATGACGAGCAGGCACTGCAGCGAAAACAGTCCTTGGTGCTGCTACGTTCTCTACCTTTAGCACTGGATTTGTGGAAGATGTGGAGAAATCATTTACCAATTATCGCAAGATAGAAAATGGTGCAGGATCTGAAGATATCGATATATCAGATATAGACAATTTTGATAACCTCGCCAAGAGATTGGAATTGAGAGTCAATCCTGACAAGAGAAATATCACTGTCAAACCTGATGAAGCTAATGGCACTCTTACATTATCAGTACCTGAAGAAAAATGAAATCTCTTGCAATATATCAATATCTATTATAGTGATGAAGCATTATCAAATAATGGATTTTCTTACAAAGGTGGAAAATTAACATTGGGCAATACGCCAATCCGCATCTGTCAGGAGATCAAAAGAGAAAAAGTAGAAACCTTCTTGATGATCGGAGATACGAAAGATAAGAAAAAAATGAATAAGCTGACTACCGATACTGATAACGAGTTGAATACAAATAATAAAATTGAGAAACAGAATAGACCCGTACCTTTGAATCAAAGCAAATTAAATGAGCTCATCAAATCAGCTAATCTTCCACAGGAAGCTATCGATGTATTCCAAAAAGAAATCACTTTTGATGAGAAAGGACAACTTCTTGCTCCTGATGGATTGAAAAATTTTGTAAATGGAACTATCAAGATTACAAAATATAAATGACAGTTTACTTTTGAATATCAGAAAGTCGCTGCAACTACTGCCTTTGGCATTGATCTGATGTATAAAGAGATAAATGATTCAAATCTAATTACTAATTCAGTTAATTTATTTGAACAGATTTCTACTGGAGCGACTTGGTTTGAATTTACGAATACTGCAACCTATATGGAAGCGAGTGAATTATTAAAAAGTCTTACCCTAAAGATACAAGATCTGGAACATGAAGGGAAAAATAATGCTATCTATTTCAAGTTTTTGGAAGAAGCTTCCAATATAGATGAAGATGGAGTGATTGGAGAAAAAGCAATAACTGCGGCTATCGGATATCTAAATGTGCTTTTGGGAAACAAGTATACGCAACTGGATAAATATCTTAGCTCCACTGATTGGGAAATTAAATCCTATGTCGTGGATAGATTGAAACAAATATTTGCGAGAGAGTCTAGATATAAAAAGATGACTATAGGAGGTATCCTTGCTACACATCAACATGATTGGGAAACTATAACAGGTCCTTCTGGAGAGCCTTTGTCTCAATACAATGAATTATCAAGTTTCACTAAAGCACAAAGAAAAACATGGGAAAGTAATATTAACAAATATTCTACGACGCCAATTGAAGATCCTAGACTTATCTGATATACAGCCTTTTACAGAAATTTTGAAAAGGATACATACAAAAACAAAAAATACTCTATCACCTCTCTTGGAAGTACTTCTTATCAGGAAAATTGCATCACTACCATAGAAGACAAAGATGTGAAATCTCAGGCTCAGGATTGGTTTATCAAAAATCTTGGATTAAATGAAAAAGAAAGAGGTACGATCATCAATATGATCAATAAAAAAATGAAAAAATACATAGATCCTACACAGATGTATTTG
>CAYUVZ010000085.1:0-4562 GCA_964448265.1 uncultured Candidatus Peribacteria bacterium
GGATATATTAATTTAAAAACCATCATGGAAAAAGAAGAAAACTTTGACACTGAATTATTTTTGGAAACAGAATGAGATTTAAATAAGACCTTTGATAATATCGATCCGAATAGTCCGAATTACGATGAATTAAAATCAAAACTACAAGATATGTATCCTGCTGCAATAGTTACAGGATATAGAAATGCAAACTGAACAGAATGATTACGCGTTTATTATACTGTCAAATCTATTAAAGACCGATTTTTTAATCAGAAGAAAGAATACAATGAAGCTAGTGTTGATTCTACTTTAGATCCAAAGCTGAAAACATTATTTAGTACAACTAATATGGTTGAGGACTCAAAAACCAAACAAATATCTATGGATGTTTTGACATTATCTTCTCGGTCCGCTCCCATGTTTAAACTAAATACAAATACATTAAAAATATTTGATACTAACAATAAAGCAATCAAAGACCCAAAGGACCAATTCCAATTGCAATATGCCGAGGGGAAACTCTATGATGGAAAATACACTAACATTGATGAGATTAGCAAAGCTATTGATGACGCAACTTATGCTAACGATGCAAATAAATGAGTGTTGTTTATGCCCGTACGAAAAAATGGTGAATTGAGGATACAAGGATTTAATCCCACATTATTCCAAAAAGATGCCAAAACAGCATTACCTCCAGAAAGACAAAAGGAACTCAAAACGCTCTTTACGACTAAACTTTAAATATATTTATCCTGCATAGTTACCCATGAAAAAGATACCTATACTTTTAGCAGCAGGAGTGGTTGGTGTGGCATGACATGCTGCATCTTTTTCTGAGACATGAATAAACATCGATCATGGTAAAAAGACAAACATCACTATAAAAAATCAGCAACAAGTTTTGTTTGAAAATTTTATTGTTCAAGAAAATGAGCAAAAAAAGAATTTAGAATCATTAGCATTCCCCGACACCGTGGAGTTTAAATTTTTCAAAGAACGGTTAGCGTTAAATACTTTTATCACGCCTAAAATCATTCCTAGAGCGAAATTTGAGAGGATGCAGTGAAATTTTCTTATCCAACAGGAAGACATGATACCAGAGACTAATCAGTTTGCATACAAACTTTATTTGCCTGATAGTATGACTATCTCTGAGATTCCCACCATCATTAGAAAGGTAAATATGCAGACATATCATGGTCAGATACCCGAATATGCATCTACTATGGATGTAAAAAAAAGCTTGGAATATACGATCAAATATTTGTATGCGAATAAAAATCCTCAAAATGAAAAGGAAATGAATGAAGCAATTAGCAAATACAAAAAACTTTTTAAAGACTATTTTCCATGACAAAAATTGGATAGTCTAATTTCTAATAAAAAAATAAATTCTGATTTTCTCGATGATATGGCGGCGCTATCAAAGGACGCTGAACTTTTGTCAAATGTAGAAAATATTTTATCCACTGCAATATATCAAGAATTTTTGGAATCTTTCTATGAAGTAGGTCAAAATATCATAGAGGAGATCCCTCGTTTACAGTTCGAATTATGAATTGATAAATTAAAAGCTGAATTACAAACCGCGAGAAAGACTAAGAATACTCAGCTCATTTCCAAAAAAGAAAAAGAAGTTGCAAACAAAGTCATTTCTGTCATTTATCATTTTTTTGAAAAATATCAGAAATCATTTATGTATCTCACTAGTATAGACAAATCCTTTGCTCCTGAAATAGCTAAATCTAATAAGGCGAATTGTGTCTGACGCACTATCATATCAGATAGGATACTCAATGAATTGTGACTCCAACATCATGTCAATCTGATGTTTGGATATAGGACAAATCACCATGTCACTGCCACAGTTACTTTGGCAAATGGAGAGGAATATTTTTTTGATCCGTTGCTTGATTCGAGCATTGTCAAACAAAAAACCATGAATAAGATAGGGCACTCTGCAGATATTCAAGTAGGAAAAGATACTTTTTTCGTCATCATGGGTGATCCTGAGAAGGCGTTATCTTTCATCATGGGGATGAATAAATGACGTGCACTCTATTTGGACAAACAGCCTGAAAAAAACATTTTATATCTGAAAAAATCATTGGAAGAATTTAATAATCCCCTCTGACAATATACTCTTGCCGTCTACTACGAATGGAGCAAGCAGTATGATCTCGCCCTAAATGCCATCAATGAAGCTATTAAACTAGCACCCGATAGATTTCCATTTTGGATAGAGAAACATGACATTTTGGAAAAGATGAAAATCTATGATATCACTACAGAGAATATGGTAAAAAGATTAACGCCAAAGAAGTAAAAATTTGCAAAAAAAACTTTTTGGAATATACTTAATGCAGTTTTACATTCTATAAACTTCCCTATGGATATCGCAAAACAAGTAGAGACATTTAAGACACTGCCCAATGAAACGCAGAAAGAAAAAGTCTTGGCTATGCTCAAAACCCTGCAATGGACCAATGAGATTTTCTCTTCATTTTACAAGACCTTGAATCTCATCCATGATGTTTCATCAAATGTTTTGATCTATATCTACCAGTCTATTTTGGAGATAGCAGAGGCATTACAACAGGGAGATAAACAGAAAGCACAAGATAAAATAAAAAAAATCTGAGAAGCTCTGATGTCTATCAGGAGAGCAGAAGAATTGGACAACGAACGCGAAGGAAGCGCAGACAAAATACTACAAAACATTTAATCTTTTAATCTTCTAATTTTTTAATCTTTCAATCTAATTCATGGCAACAGCAGAAATGTTTACGCTAAAAAATGAAGCTAAAGACACCAAAAACTCTAAGGAAATGCTTGGAGATGGTGTACTTTCTCAGACAGAGATAAATGCAGTCAGCTCTATCAAAGACCGATTTGATAAACAGATGAAGGATGAAAAAAATGATAAAAATCTGAATAAAATCGATTACAAAAATACCAAGAACACGAACGAATTGTATACACTGATCAGTGACAAATTTAATATTCCAGAATCGCAAGATTCCAAAAGAGAGGTCATAGAAAATTTTTACAACGAATATATTTTTGATCTCGGGCAGGATTATTTTTTCGGTTCAGGGGATAAAGAATTATTGGATCCCACACTTTTGAAATTGAGATATCCTCACGACAAGCCAGTCCAAGACCTGCCATTTTGAAATTATAGAGCCATAGAAGACATGCTCAAGGTCAAGTTGAGAACTATTTTGCAGGACAAAATCCTCCATCCCAAAGAGACAAAAAAAATAAATGTATCACTCCAGGACAAAGCAAGATTGGAAAAACAGTGATGGATAATGACTGCCTCATACCAGGCATGAAACGGACCCGAAATTTCTAAAGAAGATAAAACAAAATCAGCGACTACCACATCTTTTGAAAGTGGAAAAACTACTGCAGAGATTGCTAAAGATCAAGTGGATAGTATTCGCAGATTATTGGAAGATCCAACCGTAGATCCCAATTCTTTGCAGATTAGCATCCAAGGAAGTGCAAGTAATGTTCCGCCTTTATGATTGGAAAATAGTAGCAAAGAAGTAATACAAAAGGCGAATAAACAACTTGCCTATGAAAGATCCCTTTTCATCAAAGACGCTATTGTAAAAAAATATCCACAACTTGAGAAAAATATACTTATCCAGCCATCTATTATATGATGACCAGAATTTTGAGGAGATCATAAAAATAAAAATGATCCAGAATTTATCAAAAATCAATGGGCCAATATGTCTATCAATTACAAACAAAGTAATGAAACTAGATATGACTTGAAGTTTAATAGCGCGACAAAAGATAAACTGATGTTGGATACTTTGAATAAATTACATTTCACAGAAAATATTGTGATGAAATTGAAGGTTCCAAAAGATGAAATGGGAAGAGAAGAATTTTTCTGAAGTGTAGTACCAGGATGTTATGGATGGTTAAAGACCAGTAGGGAACAGAGTTTTGACAAGATGTTGAAGCAATATGTAAAAGATGATTATCTGTATTTACAGCTCGATATTAGCTCTCGCCACACCGATAATGTAGCCGATAGTCAAATGTCTCGAAATCCAATCTCCAAAATCAGTTATGACTTTGCTTTGGATTACACTCCTAAATGAAAGAAGGCAACCTATGTCAGCGATGGACAATGAGACAGCAAGAGTGGTGGATATTCACAGGTATTGAATCTCAATGATAGCAAAGATGATATGACGGCAATACACAGGTTCAATGATTTAAATAGAATGTTGGTAAAAGACATCAACAAAGAAAGCTTTGATGTAAACGATCAATTGGAAAATAGAAAAACAAGGCAATTGGAGATTACCGATAGGGAATGGTTGAGTACCATTAAATGATTATGAACAGACATCTATGGAAAAACCTTCACAGATTTGGAAGCTAAGAAAGAAAAGAGTTCTACCTTACAAATGTAGAAAGAGTTTCTAAAAAATATTTTTTATTTTTGTGTTAACAAACCCCCTGTATCCCCCTTATCAGGGGGACTTCTTTGAATCTTGTTGATTAACAATTTCTTGAATGAATTTTATTAAGTCTTTATAGACTAAATC
>CAYUVZ010000086.1:0-4561 GCA_964448265.1 uncultured Candidatus Peribacteria bacterium
GTATAAACACTATTCATATGTAAAAACAGTTAAAACTATTTCTCCTTTATACATTTATTTATCGTACTCCACTTCCAAGGAAATTTTTTCTGGTATGAGGGCTTTGGGGACGATGATTTGCAAGGTATTGTCTGGGGTGAGTTTGCTATGGATTTTGTCAAAATATACTTGCGGAGGTAAATCAATACTCTGATCTATCGGTCATCGGTAGCATTCTTCTTTGAGTGCAATCAGATTTTGTTTGCATTGTAATTTCGTCCTTTCGCCATGAATTACTAATCTATATTCTTTGATAGAAAGTTTGATGCTTTCTTTACTCACTCATCACAAAGGCATGAGGATAATAATCTCTTGTGGAGACTCATAGATGTCGTAAGGGATGTGTGGTGCTGGTTGTTCTTTCATAGGAAGAATGTTAAAATGTTAAAGTGGGATTTTTGTAAATCTTGTCATCCTGACCCCGACGAATTTCGGGGGAAGGATATAACTCAACTACTAATTTCAGTTATACTCTTCGCTTCGCTCAGAGTGACATTTCTAGTGACAATTTCTTTAGTTTTTTAGGTTACATTTGCCGTATTATCTATGCCGATAATTTTGGCTATTTCATTTCTTCTTTTTTCTGGCTTGGGGACTCGACGAAGACTTACTTCTCCTGTGGAGATATCGCCTCACTCTGTCATAATGACAATGTCACCATTGTTGAACACACTGTATAAGAAAGATTCTTTTTTGACTAATATGGTTTTGATATTTTGTGCAGGGATAGTAATCACATCTCTTTGGAATATCCCCATCTGTGAATACATAATGACAGATTCTGATGCTACGATAACGAAATCAAGTTTATACTCAATATATTTTCCTATCACAGGAAACATAAAAAATATGTCCAAAACAACGACACCGATGATAATATAATTCAGATTAACTCCTACCCACTGATAAAATAGTCGTATAGCAAGCAGACTCAATGCCACCAAAAATAGTGACGGGAAAAATACTTTGAGAAACCGATACAGTTTACTTCTCACGATGCAGATTACATTTTCAGCACCATATTTTTCCTGATATCCTCTATAGGTATGCCTCTTGAGTTTGGTATCGAAATTGGAGAATATCTTCATACGGATGTCCTAAAGATAAAATTGGCTTAGAATGCCGAGAAATTGGGGAATAATCTCATATATACCTTACCGATAATATGACCATAGGGGACTTCGTAACTTGCTCATTGATAACACGTCAATCCGAAACAGCAACGCGAATCTGTAGAGAATCCTCTATTGTCTCACATCACAAAGAATCATCCTGTATTTACTTTAAATTCACTAATACCACATCTGGCCTCTGTCTGCACATTTCCTGTGAGATATTTTTCACCCAAGGTGTTGCAATTTTCGATAGCATTTACAGTCTTGCATATTTGCACTCCGTGATTTGTAATCCTCACAGTCTCTCAAGGCATACCGATAATCCTTTTGATATACGGGATAGTTTTGCCTGGAGGGACAAAAACGATGACATCGCCTCTCTGGAGTTGATTGAATCTATGAGTGATTTTGTCCACAATGATGAAATCACTTTCTTCAAATGTGGGAGACATACTCTCCCCTACTACGGTATATGGATTGGCAATATAAAATCTGATAAACAATACGATTCATCCGACAAATACTAAAAATGATAGCATATCAAATGCATCTAACAAGAAATTTCTCATTCTCCTTTTGAACCCCATACTCTATTAAAAATATATAAAGAACCTATCAAACAAACAAAAATTTTTAGACACCCTAGAAGGTATCGAAGTATCGTAATCTTTCCCTATGCAAAGAATATTTCATGTTCTTAGAATGGGACTTCTTCATCATCTGGAATCGCTTCTACATGAGGAGCATTTAATACTTCATCATCTGAACCCTCATCTGTATGACCCTTAGGATCCAAGAAAATAAAGTTGTCTACAATGATTTCAGTAGAAAATCTGTCCTTCCCTTCGCTGTCTTGTCGTTTTCTTGTTCTCAATCTTCCTTCGATGTAAATTCTCTTGCCTTTGTTGAGATACTTAGCGAGCACTTCAGCTCCCTTGCCGTAGGCCACACATCTGTGGTATTCAGCATCTTCCAAAACATTTCCTTCCTTGTTCTTGAACTTTCTGTTGGTAGCTACGGTAAAATTGACTACAGAAGTCCCGCTA
This sequence comes from uncultured Candidatus Peribacteria bacterium, assembly GCA_964448265.1. Lineage (GTDB taxonomy): Bacteria > Patescibacteriota > Gracilibacteria > Absconditabacterales > Absconditicoccaceae > CAJBLF01. The sequence goes on from CAYUVZ010000086.1 coordinate 2,201, forward strand.
CTTTCAATCGTCTTGACCTGTAAATTGTTGGTAGCCCTTCAGATAATCATCACTTTGTTCAAATCCATTTGTACAAAATTATCGTATAAAAGATGGATGAATAAATCATCATCCTATGAAATTTAAGCAAAGCTGGATAAAAATCAATTGATTTTTTGGTTTGGATGATGTGTTGTGTTGTTCAAAGAAAATAGCAATTGATGGATGGAAAACGACTACTCACCTCTTGACATTTTATATTGATATTTTACATCAGATATCTATGATGTTGGTCGTTGATTTTATTCCCTCTCTCCATGTCAAATATGGATAAAGATATTGCTTATGCACAGACATTTGAACCGAGATATTTGCATTTTTTGTTGCTTTCCGAAAAAGTCTCTGAAGCTACCAAGAACTGACTTCTCAGCGTCCTTAACATGAAAATCCCTGAAAGATTTAAAGGATTTAACCATAATATGGTTTCGATTTGAAGACGTTTTGATGATAGAGAATCTTTGGAGAGCAAAACATATATGAATGAATACGAATTAGATCAAAACAAAATAGAATCATCCAAGGCATATAGGAGACTATCTGACAAAGCACAAGTTGTCCCTTCTTCAAGAGAAGTATCTTCTCATCTCCGTACCAGGCTCACTCACACCAATGAAGTGAAATGGATTTCTTATCAAATTGCTCTTGGTCTCAATGCTAAGTTTACAAATGAGTGGATCCCCATCAGATTAAATCTAAATCTTTGTAAAGCCATTGCCCTAGCACACGATATCTGACATACTCCTTTTGGACATGCGGGTGAAACTTATATTTCACTGGCAGAATGAAAAGATTTTGAGCATAGTGATTATGGAGCTATCGTTGCACAGCACATCGAAAGGAAATGAGCTTGATTAAATTTGACATACGAGACTCTGACATGAATAACTAAACACAGAACCAAATGAGGAAATATGACTTTGCAATGAGAGCTCCAAGAATGGGCTATTATCAAAATCGCGGACAAAATTGGGTATGTGATTTCTGATCTCAATGATGCTATTAGACTCGGATATCTCACTTGAGAGCCTGAAGATGCGATATTCCTTGGTAAAAATCAAAGAGAGAGAACCGATACTTTGGTAAATGAAATCATTACTCAATCATTTGAAAAGTGATATGTAACCTTGGGTGATTGAGAAGTGGCTAAACATTTTTCAGCGCTTAAAAATACGCTTTTTGAACAATATTATTTCAAAAGTGATGATAAATTTGAAATGAAAAATAGAAAAATCCTAGAAGCTATCCATGCCTTTTTTATGAAAGCAAATATCATTTCTCCAGTCATCGCCCTAAGCTTATTTACTGATAAAGAGGCTTTTGAATTAGGAAGTTTCTTGATACAGCATCCTGGCGCTAGCTATGAAGATATCATTACCAATGAACAATTGAAATACTTTTCCGCATTTGAGATTATTCCGTTTCTCACATGACAAAATATTGATCGACAAAATACTGATTTGTCGCGATGAGAAGAAATTCTCGATTCTTATTCTTGTAAAAAAGAATCAGCAGAAAAAAAACAGAATCTGGAAATTGAAAAAAAGTTTTTGATTGATGGAGGTAAAATTCCTTTTGACTTATGAACTTTGGAAAAATCTCATATTCGACAGTGATATTTATCTATTGGAGATTGATTTTCTGTAAGAATCAGGCGTATCAGCCAAGACTGATCTCCAGATATATATCTTTTGACTACTAAAACCTGAAGCTGAGAGACTAGGTGAGAATACGAAAAAGAGATTTCTGTTGAACAATTTGATATGCTCTGACAATTTATCTGATCCAAAATAGTTGAGAAAAATCGCTACAGGATACCTTACGAATGATGCATGATTGAATTAGATGAATTTAAAAATCAAGATCAAAAATATTTAGCAGAAGTGGAATTTTTAAATAATGACGATGCAAAAAAATTCATTCCACCAGAGCGATTTTGAGAAGAGGTAACCTGAGATAAGAAATACGAGAATGCAGAATTAGCAAAGAAAAAGACTGGGAATAAGAAGGAGTAGCAACTTATCTTAGTTGTAGTTTTATAAGTCGCTTGATTTTTTGCCCCATTTCAGTAAATATTCGCTACATAAAGTATGCCCGGATGGCGGAACTGGTAGATTTACACCGCTCTGCGGGGCGTGCTAGACCACGCAAAGCGTGGCAAACTCAAAATCTGGTGACTAGTGTAATACAATTGTAGATAAATAATATGCCCAGATGATGGAATTGGCAGACATGCTAGACTCAAAATCTGGTGACCGTAAGGTCGTGGGGGTTCAAGTCCCCCTCTGGGTAGATTAAACTAAATATCCTATCAATGGATATTTT
>CAYUVZ010000087.1:0-4448 GCA_964448265.1 uncultured Candidatus Peribacteria bacterium
TGGTGTTATAACAGAAATTAAATCAACCCAGCACACAATTTTGGTCTTTTAGCCATTATTTTTTGGATGTTGGAGAAAAAAAATCTAAACTTTTTTCCACTCTTTACGAATCCATTTTCTTGAGAAAATTAAATGAAGTATGAGATACTGTCATTAACTCACTACTCCTCATTTTTTGTTGATCTGAAGATGATAGCGTCAATAGATGGATTTCCCAACACATACAGAACGAGATTCCAGAGTCTAAACCTGTGTTTGAGCACTTTGAGTTTCTCGGTCACTGCATGTCCCAATATTTGTGAGAAAGAGATTCTTCAGTAAAATTTTTTGAAATCATCGGGGATTCTCAGAAGCCTCTGTTCAATCTTTTTGCTCCTAGCAATGGTGAAGATTATGATTTGATAAAATCTCGACCTGTTCTCCAAAAATGTTTTGAATCATGCCTTGATGGATTCCCGTCTGCCACTTTGCAGATACCTCAGATACAAGCTATAGACCTAGTAGCCAAGAAAATTATTTTGAATGGATATAATGAACAAGGTGTTAAAAAGTTTGATGATCGGCTCTGCACAAATGATGTTGCTAAAGCTAAGATTAGAGATATTTTCCCTGGTTTGAATATTGAATATGAGGTCATTATGCTTCCTTCTCGCAAACCCGACCAAGGAGAAAATCGATTAGAAAAAAATAAGAATACTCCAAAAAAAATATGAGCCGTGAGGCCTCCTGTTGCTTTGCCTATCGACAGATCCAAAACATTTGAAAATCTCTATACCTTGGAATCCAAAAAGATTCAATGAATTTTGGAATTATTGAATGCAGGGAAACATATAGCCCTGACTGGTGTCTCTGGTTCTGGGAAAACTCATTTTACTCAAGCGATAGCTAATGAGCTCGGATCAAAAATCCATGTCGTCTATACCACATGAGATAATTTCTGTCATAAATATTGGAATCATGTCAGATGATTGATAGAGGCGAAAAATAATCAGGCTAATGCTCAATGAAAATCTTTCGAAGAACAGTTTAATACTATAGATCTCTTGATTATTGACGATATTGAGGCTCTGTGAGGGAAAGGAAAATCCTCTACTCAATACCTTTTGCAGAAGATAGTGAGACGACATCCTGAGATGAGATTGATCATTACTTCCAAGATTCCTTTCAAAGATATTCCTTGGATGAAAAAGACGCCTACTGAAGATGGTCCAAGTGGGTCTGAAGTTTCTAGCATCTTTGAAGAAATTAGGAACTTGAATCTCATCATGACTACGAAGCCTGAAGAAGATATTTCTAGAAAAGTTGCTCAAACTCAATGGGAGCTTTTTCTCCAAAGAAAGGGAGATATGTTTTTACCTAAACAACTTCCTGCAGAGATTCTCGATCTCCTTTCCAGAAGAGTTAATCAGTCTTTTTATGAACAAATTTTCGAAGCTATTAGGATGGAGTGCAGAGATTTCTCATATTCTTCTTATGAGTCCATTTTTGATATTATTCACAATTTCGTATCCAAGAAAATTAAGCCCGATCCTGAGGAGATCATCGATGTCATCATAGATTCTCTCTTGGAAGAAGGAAGTGAACTTGGGTGACTGATGGGACTCAAAACTAAAGGGATTGATGTGAGTCTCTATGACAAAAAGGAAATCAGACAGAGATTGAATGGAGCTGTTTCTTTCAGAAAATCGAACTCCCTAGAGAGTATCGTTCTGCGTTTGTGTGTATATTTCATCAGACAATATCTCAATATCCCATTTGCTGATATCTGAGGATGTTTCAATGGAAAAACAACCTGCAATGCAATTTTCAAAGATACCGCAGATCGACTGACAGATCCCAATGCTCAACGCATCCGCGAAATTATTTTTAGCAAAATCCAAGACTTTTTGAATCGCGCATATGGAATCAAGTAGGAATAAGATAAATAAACTGATCTTAAAAACGATTTGCATTCTTCTATAAAATCCTTATACTCAAGACATAGAAGGAGAAATCCTTTGGGGGTAACCCCGATGTAGGTTATTGTCGCAAGGCAGTAGCCGTTTTTTTATATTTTCAGCATCTTACTAGTATAAGTGCGTTTTATAATTTCTAGGACAGATTTACTGACTAGTTTTATCTTTTCTCTTCAGACTCTGTAAGTGCTAATATTATAGATCAATCTTTTCTTGCTTATAGGTTTTACCTGATTAATCAGGACATATGATAGACGAGCTAAACCATAAATTTCGTATTCTGTAATCTCTATTTCAAATTTTCCATTGTGTTTTTTGGATGTTAATGGAGCAATAAGAATTAGGTCTCATCCAATAAAATTATTTAAAATAACACATGGTCTCATAAAAGGTTTTTCTTTAGAAATCTCGTTCCCAAGATTAATTCAGACCTTATACATCCAAATTTCTCAAACATTCGGTTCAATTCTATTTGTTATTTTTTGAAGTCTCTTTTTCTCCTTATTCCATCCGTCAAAATCTTTTATGTACTCCATCCTCATCCATTATCAAAGCAAAAATCCAGTTCATTTTGATTATAAAAATCTCACTTTCATTTTCAAGATGTTTTTTGACGAGTGGGATTGGCGGTTTATGAAGCCCACTCAATAAAGGAATTTCTTATGTAGAAATGGATGTTTTTATTTTTTCTTGTTTTTCTCGCCATCTTCACTACAATTTTAATGAATAATGAACAACTAACAATGAACAATGTGGGATTTTTTCTTCTATCTTTAATCTTTTACCTTTAACCTCATTATGAGTAACATAATCTTAGTCTGAGTCTGATGAACAGGAATGTCTGGAGTGGCAGGGATGCTGCATGATTTGTGATATAGAAATATTGTAGGAATAGATGCCGTAGAAAGTGAATTGACCGAAAAGCTGAGAAAAAAGTGAATGAAAATCATCATCGGACATGGAAAACAAAAAATACAACTAGGAGATATTGTCATCTATTCGCCAGCAGTCGAGCAATCACAGGAAGTCCTCCAAGCAAGAAGCATTGTACAGGAAAATAAAAAACAGATGATTATTTGGAATTATTTTGAATTTCTGGGTGAGGTTTCTAAATATTTCACAACCGTCGGATTCGCAGGTACAAACGGCAAAAGCTCCTCTGCTGCCCTCGCAATCACGGTCGGAAAAAAAGTGTTGCCAAATTTCTGACTTGGAATTTTGTGAGCGTTGGTGCCCGATTTGAATAATCAAAGTTACTTCATCAATAAAAAAGCTGAGAAAGATATTAAGACTATTTTTGATTATATCCTGATAGGAAAAAATTTCTCGTCCCTCGGCACTCGCCTGCCCTCGGTATCACACCGGGGTAACTCGTCACTGATAAAAAAACGAAGTTTTTTTGTGGAAGCATGTGAATACAGGAGACATTTTCTCTATCTCGATCTAGACTACACGATCATTACCAGTTTAGAGCTGGATCATACCGACTATTACAAAGGTTTCCCTGATTACCTGAATGCATTTGAACAACTTATATCAAAAGTTAAACAACAAGTCTTTTTCCCAAATTGACTTGAAAAAATCTTTGCCCCTTTGCGCCTTTGAACCTTTGCACCCAAATGTGTTTGAGTCTCAATCAAAAAAATCGGATTCAAACATGTTCGAGGAGAGTATAATGACATCAACGGCTCGCTGGTATTGGCATTAATGAAAAGTTTGAAATCTTCTGGAATTTCTAAAAATCTTCTGGAATCATTTCATTGACTACGGAGAAGGATGGAATATCTATGAACGAATCAAAACTGAGCGAAAATATTTTCTGATTACGGGCATATGGCATCGTCCATACAATGAGGATATACAGCATTGAAAGCGAGGTTTCCAAAGAAAAAAATCTGTGTAATTTTTCAACCACATCAGATCAATAGGATTGTCTTGTGATGGAAAGATTTTATCAAAGCGATGAAACCGTATGATCAGAAAGTAATTTATGATATCTATGCTGCGAGAGAAAATCTGCAGGGAATTATCAAAAAAGAAAAAACTTTGCAATGACTTCATATCAGCTCGTTGCATGATTTGTGAAATGTTTTTGCTGGCGCGTGTAAAGGAATCTATATCGATCAGCCCAAAGAAATTATCCAAAGAATGGATACGATAGCCAAAGATACCATTATCATTGTCTATAGCGCGGGAGATATTGATTATCTGCTGAGAAAAAGATTAGGGGAATAATCTCTTGAAAAATCAAATATTCAGAATATAATTACATTGATATTTAGATGATACGCGGAAAGGATGGAAAAGACGAGAGAACTTTTTGATGCACGAAATGAAAATAAAAAACAGATTGAATTCCAAAATAATAAGAAACATACGGCAAGAGTTGGAGAATTTTGGCGATATCGAGAATGAGTAAATCTAGGGAATGAAATTAGTAAAGATGGCAGGTTCAAAAGGGTCTGTTTGATACTTCATAATAACCTCTGAAAT
>CAYUVZ010000088.1:0-4361 GCA_964448265.1 uncultured Candidatus Peribacteria bacterium
ATCACTGACAATTCTATTATTGGAAATCTACTGACAATTCTATTTTGCTCTAACAGGTTGAAAAAAACCCTGAAGACAGGGTTAGTGGGATATTAAATATTAAATATTTTTCACATCGACGATTCTAATTCGTCATAAAGAGCATCTTCTTGGTTAGTAAGCTGACTTCCATGTGAAAAATTAAAAAAGTCGGGGCTTACATCCAATAATTTTTTAGTAATCTCATCCACTTTAGCAGACAAGACTTCTTTCAAAGTAGGATCCTTGCTTTCTTTTGCAAGAGAATTAGCACGATCCAAGAGACTTAAAAAATTTCCTACTGTTCGCATAATATTTATTTTTTATATTTGCAACGAATATAACGAATTCTCAGCAAAAGTCAAGTCCTACCACTTTCTCCGACTTGGACAGGCTTGGTCTACATCGATATGAGAAAATCACTGATGTTTGATGCCATCGACAATAGTTTGAGTTAATAAGGTAATATCTTTATCTATCACACGAACTGAATAGCCACATCCCGCTGATTTAGCCAATCCCACAGGATCAAAAGGCAGACTTGGATTGCCGTCAGGAGTAGATCTAGTTTTGACATGCAACGGCGTCGTCGGTGAAGCTTGACCCGTAGTCAACGCGTAATTTTCATTATTTGCGACAATATATGTCAGATTAATATCTCTTCTACACGAATGCAGGAAATGCCCTAATCCAATTCAGTATCAATCCCCCTCTCCTCAGTAAGCAATAACGGTTAAATCAGGATTGGACAATTTCACGCCGGTAGCGAAAGGGAGAGATCTGCCATGCAAAGTTTCACAGCCATAGCTATCTATATACTGAGGCATCTTGCTTGAACAGCCAATACCAGAAATCACCACTACTTTATGTTTGGGTATGTTCAATTCCTTCAAAGCAGCTTTGATGGCCATGTGGATAAGAAAATTTCCACACCCCGGACATCGTTGAATTTTTGTTAATCATTTTCTCATAATATGAGATGAAAGATAAAATTTATTTAAATAGCGTTAAAACCTTTTCGTCTCTCCCCTGTACCATACTGTCGCTGCCTCATCATTTCAAACCGAGCTTGGTAGCAAGGGTTTTGGCTCATCATTTGGAGACGAGGAGAACGAAATTTCATTCAGCAGTATAGATTAAAATATTCTGGTTTTCAAACATTCATTTGGATTGTGCAACGACATTTTTGAAATCAATATCCACGGGAATCTTGAAAATCTTGTCCAAATCCTTTCCAGAAGAAAAATCATTGCTGGCCAATATTTGATGGATCATTTTATCTTCCAATCATTCCAAAGTTTTTTTCATCTCATCGTATTCTCTCAAGGTTTTATCTAATTTGTCACCGAGCTGAGTAATGGTTTTGATTCATAATTTTTCTACTACGATATCCAAAGTCCCCTGCACTTCATGAATCTTTTCATACACCTTGGGCCCTGTCACCGCATTAATTCTTTTGACTCATGATGCCACTGCTTCTTGAGAAACAATGAAAAAACATCAGATATCTTTGGTATTTTCTACATGCGTTCATCCACAAAGTTCTACAGATTTTACTGGTTCATTTCCTTCCTGAGTTTGAAGGTCTCAGTGAATCTGGACACATCTAACGACTTCACCATATTTGTCTTCGAAGAAGGCTTTGGCTCATTTTTTGACAGCCTCATCGTATGAAGTTTCATCCGTCTGGACAGGAAGTGCTGCGTAGATAGTTTGATTTACATGTTTATTAATCAAGTCTATTTCAAAATCATTGAGCAATCTATCCGCAAGGAAATCGAATCTCACGACATCATCATCTACAAAACTTCCCGCCTGTTTGGTCGCAGGAAAAATCTTTGCAAGTTCAGCATGGAGTAAATGTGTGGCAGTATGAGCACGCATTTTGGCAAACCTTTGAGCATGATCGACAACTAATTTCATAGAGAATGTTAAAGTGTTAAAGCAAATTGTAATATAATATTGTCATCCTGAGTGTTTCAGCGAAGGATATAACTTAATTGAGTTATACTCTTCCCCCGAAATTCGTCGGGGTCAGAGTGACATATTTTCTTATACTCTAATTTTTGCACCCATCTTATTTAACCACTCAAGAAGTAGCAACACTTCAAGAGACAGCAACAGCACCAGAATCGACGATATCTCCAGTTCCATTAGCAGGAGCTTTATTTGATAAATATAAGACTGACATCAATCCTGTCGAAAGCAAGAATATAGCCAAAATGATAATAATTAAAGCCTTTAAAAAAGTTTTTCTCGTAGCCATGATATATAGATTAAAGATAAAAGAACGATAAATTATTTTATTTAGCACTTAACATTTAGCACTTAACCCTCCTTTAGGGTGTCACTCTATTCGTATCTCTCGGAAATAATTCCGCCTCTTTGGCATTATCCAGACCGATTAATTTCTGTACAAATCTCGCGATTCCAAACCCAAATCCACCTTCATCAGGCATACCATATTTAAACGCATCTAAATAATGTTTCAATCCAGGATTTTCTGGATCTAATCATTGCGCCTTGATCTGAGCTATTAATTTTTCGTAATTTACTTCACGCTGAGTCAGTGTAGTGATTTCCACTCCTCTAAAAAGAAGATCTGCCCTATCAGCGACTTCTGGATTTTTTTCATTTTGATGATGATAAAATTTAGCATCAGCCCGAGGGAATTCAGTGACAAATACAAAATCAGAAGCCCAATTTTTAGCAGAATATTCACAGATAAATTTCTCTTCAGCAGAACTCAAGTCTAATAATTTTGTATAGTCCTCCCCTGTTTCTTTTTTCATCAATTCATGTAAATCTCTCACCGTGATACGAGGAAATTGCTCAACCATCAAGGGTTTAGTAGCTCATACCTCAGTTAATAATTTTCATCAGTCTTCCCAGGTTTGACCTATGGAAAAATTAATGAATTTTTCTGTCATCGTAATAATATCTTCGAAACTATCGATAAATCCCATTTCCATATCCAGCATCAATATTTCTGACATATGCCTATTGGTATTACTCTTTTCTGCCCTATAAGCTCTACCGATTTCATACACTCTCTCAAACACCGGCACCATAATTTGTTTGTAAAATTGAGGACTCTGGGCTAAATACGCCTTTTTGTCAAAATAATTAATTTCAAAAACCTCAGCTCATCCTTCTGTAGGAAATCAAATAATTTTGGGTGTATTGATCTGAGTAAAATCATTCTCATCTCGAAATTTTCTCATATATTTCTCAGCGATAGCAGCAATTTTGAAAATCTTCATCTGTCTAGGATGCCTAAGCGCGACGACCTTATTTTCATGGATTGTTTCCATATCTGCATTGATCACATCTTTGGAGATATCTATAGGAGTGGGAAAAATAATTTGTCTGATGATATTCACGCTTCATTTTTGAAGTTCGAATAAAAATTTGCCCTTGGACATTTGGGCTACTGTTCATGTAGCACTCAAGATAGTCCCCAGCAAACATCCATCTAGTTTTTTTATCTCTTCAGGATCTTCAAGTACAATCTGAGAAAGTCCATCCCTATCCCTCAAAATCAGAAAAGCTAAATTAGCAGAGATAGCACGGACGGTATGTAACCATCCACGCAATGTCGCTTCTTGTCAGACAAAATCTTTTAACTGCGAAGAAAGAATCATCTCCTTATACATGTGAATTAGAATTTAAAATTTAAAACCATTTTAACTTTTTTAATTCAGCTCCCCTCACGCAAGACCTCGTAAAAGATTTAATTCAGTTCACTCAGCGACATAACCAGTTTTTCCATCATATTTATGAGAATTATTGATCTGATTATCCGTTGCTCTATCCATATTTTCATCTTCTTTAGCGGACATAAGGATCTCATATAAGCTTTTATTCGTTACATTGTGCCATGGATTATCTTCCCCCAATCATCTCTCTGCCTCTATAACATCCAGCATCAATTGGATATCATTGATGTCCTTATATTTCGCGATAATCTTTCCAGTTTCCTCTGGTGTTCGTCAGTATCTATTTTGAATATCCTTTTCCAATATAAATTCAATTTTTTTTTCCATGGATATATCATAAACATATAAAAGTATGCCTATCGACATAGATTTACAAGTATATGTACATATTCTCATATTTTTTGCAAGCCTTGATGAAAATATCAGAAACGATTCTACTTTATTTCTAATTATGGCAAATTCGCCATGATTAAGATTTATTTGAGATCATAATATTTAATCCAGTTTGATTCCCTTTGATTTTTAATGTTACTGAATTCAGTTATATTAAAACAGTTAGTGATTGGTAAAAAACTTCTCCCGAGCAGTCAGTTGTTTACTGATAGATTCTATCATCTGATTAAT
>CAYUVZ010000089.1:0-4335 GCA_964448265.1 uncultured Candidatus Peribacteria bacterium
GTTAAGAGATCTTACCTATAATTATTTGGTGGTGCATTTTGAACTATAATTAACCATACATCATAATATGTTGACATTTTGTAGCAAATCGCTATAAATCATTTTTTAAATACTGGTATTTTGTATTCGATGATTGAAATTGATAAACTTATCAATCCTGATTGACCTCTTTCAGAATTTGAAAATCTGAAGTTACAGATAGCTACTTTGTGTACAGAGGTTTTAACCTTGTCTTCTGATAAAGAACATGTTTCTCATTTTGGAAAATTAGAGCAAGAATATTTTGCTATGCGTAGGAGGGTGGGTAAAACTTCTAAATCAACTGCCGCACAACTTCTTTTCCTTTTGGATGATGTAAACACGGTTATTGCTGGTAAAAAAAGAGAAATTATACAGAAGTATTTGCATTCTCGTGTAGACTGTGATAAGGTTTCGGGGTTTTTTAAGTCTGAACTTCAACATTATTTTGTCCTTGATTCATCAGAGGATTTGGAGTGTAGACTTACAGATATTCTTGACCTGTATTATTACTTTTGGTCAGCGGCTTGTACTACCCTGAGTATCAATGGAATGGTGCAAATGTGCGAGACAAGGGAAAATCCTAAAGAAAAGATAAAGATAGCTTTTATTAGATCTATAACTTATCTGATGCAGAATCTTGGGAGGCCCATCATTGAAGAATCTTCTTGTCTGTCTGAAGAACAAAAGGACGAGTATATCCAGAAAACCAGAAAAGAATTTCCCAATGCACCTAAATCAAATGATCATCTTTTGAAGGGTAAAGTTAAATTTGAATCGATAAAAGAAGCTTTTCTTCCAGTCGTCCAATCTACTTTGGAGAAAAAATTAGCTGAGAATCTCGATCATTATGATGATAACGATGTGGATACTGTCCAGATAGCTGTCTATCTTTCTTTTATCATCTTTCTGATTATGGATGTGGCTCCTATGCAGGACCTTTTTATTGCTCATGTAAAAGATCGACTTCACTATGAATTTCAAAAATCTTCCCATAGAAAGGCAAACGATGCTAAATCCAAAGTACCCGTAAGAAAACAAGCTTATATTAATAATGTTCTCGCATCATTTCAGCCTTCTCAGAAACTTTTGCCAGAGGAATTAAAACAGCACATTACAAAATTTCTGTCTACTTGTGGAAGTTTGAAAAATGGGGAATTAGAAACTGCTCAAAAGGAAATCGAAAGGCAATTACAGAGAAGATATAATAAGTGAGCTATCCTTAGAAAGTCATGGTTGAAAGAAAAATTCCCAGAATACGGTCAGCTTTTCACTGATGATTTTTTCCAAAGCCTTGAATGATTTGGATTTGTCTGTGAGGAGGATCCCATTGTTGTTGATAATCAAGTAATTGGAGAAACTGCTGATACAAATAATGATAAAACGCCAGAACCTTCTGCTCAAGAAACTAAAACTAAGGCAGAAAGAGATGCTTTGATGGTTGAATTAGATAAGATGACCACTGAAGAATATGTTGATTGATTGTCATGAATTGATCTGGTCTATAAAAGAGTGGAATGATTCACCGAGATCTTTAAGAAATTGGGATATGTTTTTATTGACCAGCAAAAATTCATTGAAACGGCTACGAATCAGGGTATGTCCAGTCCCAAATTGATGAAGGACTTTTACAAAACTTTAATGAAAGTATTACAATTTGATACTAGGGAAAAGAAAAAGGAACTTGGCTTTTATACCTTTGAATTGAGTTTTGGACGAAGAATTTATCTTTGTAAAAGATGAACTATCGATATGATAGGAAACCATGATGAGTATGAAACTTATTATCATAGAAATACAAAATAGCTAATCTATCTGATTGTACTTAGGAAAATAACTGTAGACGATATTGTAAAAGGATCAGACCACTTTGTCGAGGCCTTTTTCTTGTTTAAACATTTTTTCTGTAAGGATGCCTTCCAATTTAAACATTTCTTGTTCTACTTGTTTACCTATGGCTTGAAATTTTTCTTTATCTTGATCGGGGTATTCATTCATACTTCTAAATTGTCGAAAGAGTTCATTGTATGCTTCAAAAAATCTTTTGAATAATTGACCTCCTTTGGTCTTGGTCTGGCTTTCTATTTTTTCTGTCAGATAGTCATTGATGATCATCCTGATTTCGTGTTTTTTCTCGTCATCCAGATTGGAAAAAATATTCCCATAGATAGGATGGTCTTCCAAATCATGGAGATAGGCGATGTATCCTCTTTGTTCTTCCAGATTGGCGATAATGTTTACAATCTGATCTCTTTCGGCGTTGTTCATGATGAATGTTGAAATGTAAAATTGATGAAGTGTTGAATTGTGGTGCAAGGGTGTAAAGGTGCAGGGGTGCAAAGAAAAAATTAAATAGGTATATCCTTTCCACCTTTCTTACCTTTCGAACCTTTGCACCTTTTTTATGTAACGAATAAAATCCTCATTTGAGGACTCTTTGTGTGTGTTGAGAGTGTAGTAATTTACTTTCTGATTTCAACAGAATGTTGTCACTCTGACCCCGACGAATTTCGGGGGAAGAGTATAACTGTTAATAAGTTATATCCTTCGCTTCGCTCAGGATGACATAGTAAGTATTCTCTTAAGAAATATCTGCCACATCGACAAAATATCATCCATTGTAGGTATCTTTCTTGATTTTTCCGACAATATTTATCGTCTTGGAATCTCAGATCAGTTTTCCATCTTCTATTTCTTTTCCTTTTCACCGGAACATACAACCGACCTTTTTGTCACCGAACTCTCCGTGAATTTTGAGATGAGACTTGCCATTGGATCAGACTTTTTCTATTTTATTGATTCTCACATCTTCCAAGAGCAGCAGAGGTTCAGCATTTCATTGTCCAAAAGGTGCCAAGCATTGGATCTGGCTGAGAATGTTATTTTCCCGTTCGTGGGGATAGATTTTGGTGTCTACATTGATCGTTTTGATGAGGTAGGCATCTTCGATACAGGCATTACAATGATCTTGGAATCGTTGAATCAGCTTCTCGAGATTTTCTAATTTCACAGTCAATCATCCCGCTCCTTTGTGTCAGCCAAATCTTTCCAGCAGGGTACTTGCGGAGCTAATCATTTCGATGACATTGAAATATTCCGGTCCTCTGAGAGAGGCAATTCCGATATTTCTTTTGGTGTCTATCTTGAGTACCATGGAGGGTTTGGTATATTTCTCAGTTAATTTTCCAGCTACGATGCCGACAATTCATTCGTGAAAATCAGTATCCGTGGCGATCAGGATTTTTTCGTTCAATTGGATCAGTGTCTCTGCTTTTTTAAATGCTTCTTCTTGCAATCTTTTTCTTTCTGTATTTATTTCTTCGATCTTGTCGAGATGCTCAAATTGTTTGTCACCTGAGTACAAAAGTGCTTTGAGGCTATCGTAAGGGGATTGAATCCTTCCTCCGGCATTGATTCTCGGTCAGATGACGAATCCGATATGGAAGGTATCGATATTGTCTTTCAGATTTAAATATTTGAGGAATCATTTGAGCGAGCTGGGGAGGTTTTCAGGTTTTTTGTTGATCAGTTCCAGCCCCCTTTTGACCATACATCTATTTTCGTGGAGGAGGGGAACGACATCGGCTACCGTTCCGATTGCTACTATGGGTAAGAAATAATTAAAAATCTGATTTTTCTTGTCTTTGGTAAGCTTCGATTTTTCAAGTAATGCGCAAATGAGTTTAAACGCTACTCCGACTCCGGCAAGTCCTTTGAATGGGTAGTTGGGTGAAACGAGGGGGGTAATTACTGCTACAGCCTCTGGAAGTTGGCTCAATTGTTGGTGATGGTCGGTAATGATGACGTCGATGCCTAGTTGTTTCGCGTAGGCTATCTCTGGGATCGAGGTAATCCCGTTGTCCACGGTAATGATCAGATTCACATTTTTCCCCTTGATATCATCAATATGGTACTTCTTTAGCCCATAGCCGTCTTGGGCTCTATCGGGATATTGGATGCTTACATTTTTGTAATTCAAATATTTAGTTATGCATCTATACAGGATGTAGCTTGAAGTGATGCCATCTACATCGTAATCTCAGAAAATCATAATCTTCTCATTGTGTTTGATGGCATGGATGATTCTATCTACGGCTTTCTCCATATCATTAAGCAAAAAGGGGTCTCATCGGTATTCGGAAAGTTTAGGGTCCAAAAAACTGTCGATATTATCATCGATCCCTCTTACTTTGAAAAGTCTGGTCAGCAGATTTTCATCTGGATTGTCGTACATCAACTTGAAGTTCATCTATGTGAGGAGGATTTGAAACAGATTTAGCTTGAAGCATAAAGCTTCGTTTTTTGTAGCTATTAATC
>CAYUVZ010000090.1:0-4322 GCA_964448265.1 uncultured Candidatus Peribacteria bacterium
ATAGTATAGTGTTAAATGTTGAGTGCTAAGTGTTAAATTAATAATCTCCAACTTACTTAGCATTTAAAACTTAGAACTTAAAACTTATATTTACGTCATTTATTCTTAAAAATTCCATTAATGAGCTATGTTACCGCACCTATCCATGATCTTCTTATTAGAATCAAGAATGCATATATGGCGAGAAAAACCAGTGTATCATGAATTACTTTTTCTAATTTTAAAGTAAAGATTTTGGAATTACTCAAACAATATCAGTACATCAAAGAATTCGAAATCCAAGAAGACAAAGAACATAAAAAAACCATCAGTATTTCTCTCAAAAAAGTTGTCAACCCAGTAGATGATGTCCCACATATTAAATTCTTTTCTAAACCATCTAGACCTCGGTATGTTAGTTACAAAAACATCACTCTAGTGGCTGGAGGTAAAGGACTTGGTATCATGTCAACTAATCAATGATTGATGCCTGCGCATGTGGCGAAGGTCAAGAAAGTATGATGAGAACTTATCGCTGAAATCTTTTAATGTCACTCTGAACGAAGTGAAGAGTATAATTATATCCTTCGTCCGAGAAGTCGGACTCAGGATGACAAAAAATATTTATCTGTTAATATATTGTTATGTCTAAGATCGGAAAAAAAGTTATAGAAATACCTGCAGGAGTAGAGGTGAATGTAAATGGATCTACCGTTATTGTCAAAGGTCCAAAATGAACATTGACCCAGACATTTGTTCCTCAAGTGACTATCAAGGTTGAAGATAATACTATCGTTACTTCAGTACCAAGTCAGGATGAACGGAATCTTCGATGATTGACGAGAACATTACTCTCCAATATGGTAGTAGGTGTCACTCATGGATACGAGAAGAAACTTCTTGTTATGGGAGTTGGATATGCTGTCAAACTTGAAGGGAAAAAACTTGTCCTCTCATTAGGATTGTCTCACAAGGTAAATTTTGAAATACCACAAGGCATTGAAACAAAGGTGGAACAAGATGTTAAAGGAAATTTTGTAGTCACTATGTCAGGTATAGACAAACAGTATCTTGGAGAAGTGGTAGCTAAGTTCAAATCATTGAAGAAACCAGAACCATACAAAGGAAAAGGAATCAGATATTTGGATGAATATATCAAATTGAAACCAGGGAAGGCCGCTAAGAAATAATGAGCCTGTCATGCTGAACTTGTTTCAGCATCCAAAAAGTAGACTCTGAAACAAGTTCAGAGTGACGCTATGCAGAGTGACGCTATGCAGAGTGACACTATTAAGTATTTATCATTAATTATACTATCATGTTGAAAATTACGAAGCATCTCAAAGAGAAAGTGAGGAAATTCACTAGGAGAAAGACAAGAATTAATGCTAAGATAAAGTTTAATTTTCCTGGTTACAGAATTATCGCTGATAAATCAAATCTGTACATGAAAGCTCAGGTGATCGATGAAAAAGGTGTGGTTCATTGCCATATTTGCGACAAGGGGCTCAAAGGGAAAACAAAGACTGAAAGAGCAGAACTTGCAGGTATCGAACTAGCAAAATTGATGCAAAAGAAAAATATCGAAAAGGCAGCATTTGATAGAAATGGATATCTCTATCACGGAAGAGTCAAAGCATTGGCAGACTGAATTAGAAAATGATGAATCAGTATATAATTTTATATTATTACATTTTTTTCCATGAGATCTTGAGGAAAAGATAAGACAAAAAAAGAATTTGAGGAGCTCTTGTTAGAAGTAAAAAGAGTTACCAGAGTGACGACATGATGAAGAAAACTCTCTTTCAGAGCCACTATTTTAGTATGAAATAGAAAATGAAAAATCTGATTGGGTGTCTCCAAAGGAGCTGATGTTTCCATCGCTGTGAGTAAAGCTTCCCATGAGGCGTACAAAAATATGTTTACCTTACCTATGACGAGAAATCAAACGGTTCCTTATCCAACGACAGTCAAATACAAGGCATGTCTGATCAAATTATTACCTGCTTCGGCTGGTACTGGATTGAAGGCGGGATCATCTGTCAGGGCTGTATTGGAACTTGCTGGATATGAAAATGTCTTGTCCAAAATTATCGGATCAAACAATAAATTAAATAATGCTATGGCTACTATTAGAGCTATCTGTGCATACAAACATGCCGATTATTTCAATGCTCTTTGTGTCAAAAAAACTGTCCATAAGGATGAAGAAATATCTGAAGAACCTGAAGAAACGTCTGAAGAAGCTGAGAAAAAAGTGGTTACAGAGACTGTGCAATTGGGAGATATCAAAACTATAGAGGTAGAAAAAATGATTCCAGAAGATGGGGAACAGAAGATTTCAGAAGATAAAAAACTAGTTAAGGCTGACAAGCCAGCTCATAAGAAAATTAAATAAATTTTAAATTTGTTACTATAATGTAAATGGATGCTCATCAACTAAAAAGAAGTACCTGACTTAGAGACAAAAGAAAACAGAGAGGAAGAGGAAATGGGACAGGGACAGGAAACTATTCATGAAAGGGATTGAAAGGACAAAAAGCTAGAAGCGGACATAGAAATCGCGCCTTTTTTGAATGAGGACAAACTTCTATCGTACAAAGATTGCCTAAGGCGAGAGGATTTACAAGATATTTCAAATGTGTAAAACCTTGTGCAGTGATCAATCTTGGTCGTTTGGAAACAGACAAAAGAATCTCTGATAATATGGAAATTACTAAGCAAGTACTCAAAGATCTATGATATATCAAAAATGTAAGTATCGCTGTGAAGATTTTGTGAAATGGAGAATACAAGAAACATCTCAAATTCGTAGATATTGAAAAATTTTCTGATTCGGCTACTAAGAAGACGGGTGGAATATCTAAGAAACCTGTTAAAGCTGAAAAAATAACTGAGGAAAAGAGGGAGGAAAAACCTGTTAAAGCTGAAAAAATAACTGAGGAAAAGAGGGAGGAAAAACCTGTTAAAGCTGAAAAGACTGTCGAAATAAAGAAGTCAGTTAAATCTGAAAAACCAGTTAAATCTGAGAAACCAGTTAAAGCTGAAAAGGCTGTTGTTAAGCCCGTAAAAAAAGTTGTTGCTAAACCTGTTGCTAAGAAACCTGTAGTTAAAAAACCAGTTGCTAAAAAAACTAAATAATTCTCAACTATAATCTTTTAGGTGTCTTAATTTCTTTCTGATGGAAAAATTCTTAAAAAAGATTCAAGAACTATGGGAAAATCCTACTGTCAAAAAGAAGATTATTTTTACTTTGGTACTTTTGGCACTTTACAGACTTTTGGTATTTATCCCAGTTCCTTTCGTACATATTACAGAGTTGATGAGTAAGACTATCACTACTTGAAATTCATGAGTAGGATATTTTCTTATGCTTTTGGGATGATCAGTGGATCAGTTTTCATTGATTGCAGTCGGATTAGCTCCTTTCATCAATGCATCTATCATTATGCAATTACTAGGTTCTGTAGTCCCTCAGTTGGAAGAATTGACAGAACAAGGAGAGTCTGGACAACAAAAAATACAACAATATACAAGATATTTATCAATACCTTTAGCATTCGCTCAGTCTATCGGTATGGTGTTTTTCATCAACTATCTTCTTGGTGGTAATGTCATTAGCACCTCTATGCCAACGCTTCTCGCTACAGCATTTGCTATGACGGTGGGATCGGTGATCTTGATGCGAATTGGAGAGTTAATTACGGAGAAAGGAATCTCAAACGGAATCTCACTTCTGATTTTTTCATCTATCGTATCTGGTATTGTCCAAAAAGTATATTCTAGTGCTTCATGATCTACAAGTATATTCGGCGTCGTTATGTTTATGTTGATTATCGTACTCTGACTCGTCCTCTTGTCTATCTTCATATTGAAATCTATCAAAGAAATACCAGTCATCTACGCAAGAAGAGGTAAAGTCGAAGAGTCATCTTCACTACCTATCCCTATGAATCCTGTAGGTATGGTGCCTATCATCTTCTCTATCGCTTTCGTCTCTTTCCCGTATTTATTATCCAAGCTGATTACGCAATTCCAGCCGATGAATACTAGATTAGTCGGTATGGCGAACTGGATTGAGGGGAATCTCAATATCTATTCTCAGCAACCAGGGATTGTCGCGATTATTTTGTATTTTGCATTGATTGTCTTGTTCACTTTCTTCTATACGCTGATTGTATTCAGTCCAGAAAAGATTTCTGATAATATCCAGAAAAGAGGAGGATTTGTTCCATGAATTAGACCAGGAAAAGAAACTGCTAAATATATCAACTGAATATTGATGCATTTATGTTTGTGGTGAGGTGTAGGACTCGCTTTGATTGGTGTGTATAGTTATATTC
>CAYUVZ010000091.1:0-4139 GCA_964448265.1 uncultured Candidatus Peribacteria bacterium
AGTTCACGAACTGTCTCTTTTGATAAACCATAAAGTGATACTTTACAGTTTCTTTAAAAACTGAGCCAATTCATGAATTGGCTTTACGATAATTATGTTTCGTTCAGACAGTTCACGAACTGTCTCTTTTGATAAACCATAAAGTGATACTTTACAGTTTCTTTTGAAACCGAGCCAATTCATGAATTGGCTTTACGATAATTATATTTCGTTCAGACAGTTCACGAACTGTCTCTTTTTTTTAAACTGAGATAATTCGTGAATTATCTTTACAATAATTAGCGTTCGTTCAGACAGTTCACGAACTGTCTCTTTTGGAACCAAGATAAGTCTTGATACTCACTACTCTCTTTAGTGGAAAACTATATTTCATTTTGCAGCGAAGGTGCTGTCAGATTCTTCTTCATCAGGGGTTTCGCTCAAGCGCTTCTCGCACGGCTCGCAGCGCTTTACAAAAGGCTCGTCGAGGATAATGGCTTGTGCGACCATATCTTCGATATTGATGGTTTCACTTTTCATATCGATGAGGAAAATCGCTTCCTCTGACTCATCTCTTTCCTTCTCAGAAATACTATCTCCAAAAACAAATCTTGCGGTATATACCGGTACATCAACAGAACGGACATAGGTAGTCCCGCAGCTATCACACAGATCATCAAAAGCACAGGTAACATCGGTAAGTGTCCCTAATAATGATTCGCTATCCAAAGACTGAACTTTGAATTTTCCTGAAATGCCTTCTTTGGTAAGATTGGGTAATTGAGCAGAAAATTTATGGTCGAATGTAATCTGGTCTGATTTTCCTGTCTCATGCAAGAGATCAGCGATTTTGATCACAAATGTCGTGTCTTTCATTTGAAGTTACGATGAATAAGTATATAAAAGAACTAAGATTCAGTGCGTATTTTAATTATACTTTTTTATTCTAATAATTCAAATCTGCTACTTATGAAGAAAAATAGCGAAATATGAGTTCAAATCAAGGATATTGCAAAAGAAAATTTCAAAGGGAATCCCTTGTGAAAAGTTTTTGAGTTTCTGAAATCGCAGGTCTGACCTAATGATAAGGTGATGATAGCCCTGAGTGGCTGATCGGACAGCATTTTGACTGCATGTTTGGTTTACAATTTTTATGTAAAACAGGCTTATAGTTTACAAAATCTCTTTTTTATACACTGTGATCACGCGACGAGGCCTGGAAATGTCAGCGATGCGTCGTTTGTCCAACACTTCGTGGGGAAAAATCAGTATATTTTCGTTCGTAGAAAAGATAAAAAACTGCCTTCTGAAAGTAATTTAAGGACTTGGAGATATCAGGAATTTGCCAAAGCAGGGAACAAATATCGTATTACTTATTTAATTCTCGGGCATAATCTGAATGATCGCGTGGAATCGACGGTGTTGAATCTCCTGCGCGGAGCTGGGTTAAATGGATTCATATCCATACAACAGGTCGAAGACCACCATCTTTTGAAAGGGATGAAAGTGCTGAGGCCGATTTTGGAATTGAATAAAGCTGAGGTTTTGGACATCTGCCAGACTCATCATCTCCCTTTCGTCACTGATCCGACGAACACAGATACGAGTACAAGTCTGAGAAATACGCTGAGAAATGATGTGTTTGCTCAATTGTTCAAGCTTTCACATAAACAGACCAAGACGAGTAATTCATTTCTAGAAAGTATGAAACAGGTATACACGCAATTGGAAACGAATAAAAATGATGAAAAAATAATCCTGAATCCTATCACGGTTTCCCCCTATCGAAAAGCTAAGTTTGCTTATCAACGAGCGACTCCGAAAAAATGAATCACGATGAATAAAATACTGGAAGTGTTCAAACAGTTGTGAATAGCAAATAATGTTTCCACTCCCCTACTGAATGAATGGATGAAATTTTTGAAGATTGGAGAAAGTGGGTACAAAGAGTATCAGTGATGTTATGGTTTCTTGGCACATGGGAAAATATATTTTATCGCTGGGGCTCCATGATTTTGGGAAAAAAGAATTGATAAAAAACTTCCAATCCATAAGTTTGGTAGCGTACAACGAGGTCAGGATGTTTTTGAAATTACTCCAGCAGAAAGCAAAAATGCCGTCATTAGATTTCCTCAAGTAGGAGATAGATATCTATGAAAGAGCTGGAATTCGTATTGTAGCAATCAAAAGATTCCGATTTTCTGGAGAAATTTTGTGCCTTTGCTCGTGCAAAAGGGAAAGATTGTAAAAGTGTTTAGACCGTAATTGCGAGTTATACTACGTCATTGCGAGCGTAGCGAAGCAATCTTCTTTGTCATCCTGAACGAAGTGAAGGATATAACTCAATTACTTATTTAAGTTATACTCTTCCCCCGAAATTCGTCGGGGTCAGAGTGACAACCATTTAGCATTTAACATTTTTTGAAATGACCACGCTCACCAATATCCTCACTCGATGCAACAATGTCTGGATCCAGATTGTGCATGTTTTTTCCAATGTCACGGGGTTGGATGATTTCACTGCGCAAATTCTTCTGATAGCGATCGTTGGGTATATTATTCTCCTCATTGTATTGGTAAAAATCCATCGCAGAATTTTGAAAAAATATACGAAAATACAGCAGGCGTTGATCCTCGCATACGATACCCTACGATATGAAGTTGCCAAAGCTCAATATGGGAATACCGCAAATGCTGATGGCAAATGATTGAGAGCACTTTTTGAAGCGGAACAAAAAAATTATCTTGCAAATAGTAAATTGATCAGACAAGAAATTCAATCCATTGAAAGCAAATTGGGAGTAACAATTATCTCTGAAGATACATGGGGAAATATAAAAAAATTGACGAAGAAAAAAAATAGCATCTGCATGTGGAAACATATTTTCTGACGACCAACGACGGTGGTGACAATAGGCGCGTATAAGCTGTTTTGGTAAATCATCTCAGTAGAGACGTCGATTTATCGCGTCTGAATAAATGTTAAAAAAAATCGACCGAAATCGATTTTTTTATGTATTTTTTTTATAGATCTATTTATGAATATATCTTAACAATCTTTTGTAGTACTCTGGTCTTCTATATAGGGTATAGATGATAAAGGTCAAAACGAATGTGATAAAGATATTTAGCGTAGGTCCGACTGTCGGTACGGTAGTGATAACAGTACTTGTCGTATGTGTAGCAGCTGTGCTTGCGGCCACGATACCTTGAGCGGTAAAGGTGTAGGAAATCTCTGTACCAGCATTATTTGGCATAAATTTGACGATATATTCTCCATTTCTCGTAAGCGTGAAAGAATAGGTTTCAGCAGACATCGTTACGGTACTCAACTTGTTGAATATTTCAGCAGTTGGATCTCGCAAAAAGATATCTACACTATCTGAGCCATCTACGGCTGTCCATTTTAAAGTAACGACATGATTGGTGATGGTATGGGTGATATTAGCTAATGCCATATCAGCTCCTCCTGCGGAGGCATGACCTGTAACATAGGCACCTTCTCCAGATTGTAAGGTAGCGAGTTTAAATCGCATTTCATTGGATATTTCTCACAAAATTGCATTCTGATCTTTGGGGATGACAGAGATATAGTAGACGACATTCCCACTAATTAAATCTCCCGTAGTCAATTCCATAGTGAATCCTGTAGCCGTGCTAGCGAATCCTGTGAAATCAAATGTTTTTTCTTTGGCTTCATCGATTAATGAAGTCTCGTCTAGAATCTGTGCTAATGGATATTGTGAGAACATAATGGTATATTTTTTGATCTGTGTACCTAATTCATCTACGATAATAGGAGAATTGATGACAATCTTGTCCGCTGTCACTTGGGTAATAGAGATTTTCTGTGAATTTGTATATCCGAAAGGAATCTGATCACTCAGCGTATCCATCCAGCTCCACAAATCTCCAGTAGAGGCGCTAACGATACCTACCAATCAAAGGGCAGGGAGCAATAGGCTTAATAGCACGGTATACAAGGATAGTTTCTTCATCACATCATAAGGAAAGATATAAATCAGTACTAATTATATGCAGAAACGAAAATAATGCAAATTTTGGATACCTGGTAAATATTCCCTCTTTATTTCACATTGAAAAAACATTTCTAGGATTTGCAAAAATAGAAAAAAACTTTATACTTAGGTATCAAAAAA
>CAYUVZ010000092.1:0-4111 GCA_964448265.1 uncultured Candidatus Peribacteria bacterium
ATCAAAGTCTTTCCTTCTACCAATAGAGAAAAAAATTATAACTGGTTTATAGATGTCATTTTTGACTTTTATGAACTCGTCTTTCAGCAAACAGGACAAAAAA
This sequence comes from uncultured Candidatus Peribacteria bacterium, assembly GCA_964448265.1. Taxonomy (GTDB): domain Bacteria; phylum Patescibacteriota; class Gracilibacteria; order Absconditabacterales; family Absconditicoccaceae; genus CAJBLF01. Next base: position 104 of record CAYUVZ010000092.1, read on the forward strand.
TAGATACGAAAATATTTTCATCAATCAAAAAAGAATTGTTGAGTCAGGTTGATTTATTTTTCTCACTTTTTGCAGTATACAGACATTGTAATGAACTTTTTGTCCAGGAGGCTGTCAGTGATACAGACTTTTTGTCACGACTATTTTACGATGAATTGAGATGACAGACCAAGGATAATTTCATTAATTTCATAGCCAATCATAAGACCTCATCACGCGAAAAGACTTTTTCAGGATTAGAGACCAAGGTCATTCAATTTATCCTTCCTGCTGATACCTTATTGAGATATTTATTTCTAGATTCTGATATGTTTCTCATCACAGAGTCTATCATTTCTAAACTTTGGAATAAAGCGACCTTGGATGAATATATCAAAAGCTTTCGTAAGGACGAAAAAAAACTGGAAGATTTCATTGTATATATCACGGATTATAGGCATTACAAAAAACATTTTTTTGCAGGCGTCCAAAAATATATGATCACTATCTTCAGAGATGAGGATAAAAAAGAGATGAAAGAAGATTTGGATGATTTGATGTCCTCTATCGGCGAGGATGTAGAAAATATAGAAAGTTTCAAAATCCCTGAGAGGATCAAGAAAGAATCCAAAATGATGGAGAAAATATTAAATTTTTATATTACTTTGGTGTGAGGATTCCGACTTTCTAGGTGAGATACGCTGTTTCTGAGGTTTTTCAAAAAGGATATGCTCCAAGATATGTTGCATCCCTGAGACCATAATAAAAATTATACGCTGGTATATTATGGATGATTGCTTACGCAATACGGTAAAAACGTTTTTTATTACAAACAAACTGCTGAACAGGTCAGAGCAGGGAAACAAAAATTTATCCTTCCCCACAAATCTGGATTGAATAAAAATATCTACTCTAATGCGAGTCTGCTCAAATCATTTGACATCAATGCCTTAGCAACCCTACTTCAGGACCTGAATCCCAAAGATATTAGGATCTATATTAAAAACAAAAAGATTATTGAAGTCTTCAAATCCCTCACAGGAAAATTTATTTCCAGTATCGTAAAAAAAACTAAAATTCCTTTTATCAATTTCATCTATGGCGGACTTGCTCAACATTTGGAGAGTAAAGAATTTTTGGATATTTTGCATACGCATTTAAATACTCAAGACATTTATCGTATCAAAGAAAGCATCTACAATCTCGATTTTTGGATGAACAACAGTCTGTATCAGGAATTGATTTATGCAAAAATAAATCTGAAAAAAGACTATGCGGACCTTGCTATTTTATGAATCTTTGCCAAGGCGAGAGAGACCTTATTCTGATTTCTCATGTATCTCGTATATCTCCAAGATGAAGAAAAAATAAAAAAGATTTCTCTACATACAGAGCTTTTGATCAAGATATATATTCAGGATGTTTTGCATATCGATGAATTTTATGTCAAAAAAATCACGCCTATTTTGATGGTTATCTTACAGCAATATCATGAGATTTTGAAACTCTGGATAGAGCTTGATGACAACAAAGACTACCTCAGAATCTGAGTGGAAAACTGGATTTCTGTCGTGGGTGGAAGGTCGTTGGAAGATATCAAAAAAAGAATCACGATGGAAGATGTGATTTGGTTTACAGGATATGTGAAGAATATCACTTATTACAATAAGAGGTTGCTGATCCCGCAGTAGAAAGAAGTGAATATCAAGTAGTGAGATTATTTCTCCAAACTTAGAAACATTAAATCATTTTTATTGCTGTTGAATTTTTTGAGGCTCTTGAAGCCAAATTTTTTGGAATAGAATTTGGGCTTGGTGGTGGTGAGTAAAATCATTTTTCATTTTTTCTTTTTTATACTGCCAATTATTTTCTGGATAAGTTGAGTTCCGATTCATTTTCCCTGTCGTGAAGGAGTGACATTAACTCGGAGAATATTATAGATATTATAATCCATTCGTGATTGGATATATCAGGCTAAGCCTACTATCTTCCCCTTTTCTTCAGCGACGAGATATTGGGGGTTTACAACATAATTTTTGGACATTGCTTCCATTTCTTTGAAAGAACTCTTTTCGTATTTGGGAGAATAATTGAGTCCTACTATCTTGGATGCCTGTGGAATATCACTTGGTTTGAGAAGTCTGATTTTCATGAATACAAAATTAAAAAAATAAATTATCAATAAATCTCCTTATTGTAGCATTGCTCACAGTACACGATTTCCTTTCTTTCTGGACTATATGAGGTTTTGATATCTGCACCACATTTCGCGCATTTTCTGTCTCGAAGTTTTCTTGGGTTTCTCAATGCCATCCTCTCTGCATGACGAATGTCGGGATGTTTGGTCGGTAATGGCAAATTATGTTTCTTGTAAAATTCTATTTCTTGTGGAATCAGTCTAAAGGGTTTACCACTGACTTCACAGATAATAATATCTTTCGCATCGGTCTTTGGAAATGGTGCTTCGTAGTCTGATCGTCTAAATCATTTTTCAATAGCCTCATTTTTATTTAATGGGAAAGACTCCATAGCGACCGTTTCGTTGTAGCCGAATGGTGAAAGCGAAGCAGGGAAGAACTCTCATCGTTCTCCAGTTTCTACCATTCTTCAGATAATTCTCCCAACTTCTTTTTCATATTCAGATTTGGTGTATTGTTTATTGAGAATGCAGTAAGATTTTTTACGAAGTCAGACGCATCAAAAAATATTGTTAGATCAGGAATTACAGCTATCACAATAGAGAGCATTATTTATGTTTGGCCGTATATCAATGCCAAATAAACAGTTGTACATATCAATTCATCCAGTAGCTATTTCGTAGCAATGTGCAGACTCACAGCAACAATAATCAGCATCATAAACAGTTTTTGTATCTTGTACGAATTGGCAAAATTTACTATCTTCTATATTTGAACAATCAAAAGAATAGGAAACATTTTTTGCATACTGAATATTATCTCACAAGACATTCTCTCCATGATCAATATCCATAGCCCTACGAACAGCTTTAGTTTTAATGTCGCTAAAAATTTCCTTCATGTGCTGGATATCGTGCATATCGAGGATCTCTTTTAGTTTTTCAAAGTATTCTTCTTTAGAATATTTTTTGTTGAAAATACAGTAAGACTCATTTCTTAAATTCGTACAGAATACACAAAAAGAACATCATTGGCAATTATATAAAAAATATGAATCTGAACAATTGATAGCATTTTGAACAAAAAAACAATGATAACATTCAAAAATATCTATACACTGATAACAATACTTGCTTTTGATACCAAACAAACAATCCACACAATATTCTGAATTTACAATTCTTTTACCATATAGACAATGCTCTGATTCAGAGCCACTAATCATCAGATAACAATCTTTACAAGCGGTGATTTGGTTGCAGTAATCACAATTGTGACACATATCATCTCTATACAAACTTAGACGAGGGACTTTTTTTAGAAGTTCATGAAATTGCAAAAAGAAACTTTTGGTATCGTCAAATGTTTGTCCGTATTCCATAGGATTCCATTGATCAGAATATCGTGCTTTCCAATCATAGACTTTGTATGAGGTATCTGGAGCATAAATAGAAATAATCTCCTTCCCTGTCAAATCACATTTCCTTTTGTACAATTTTCTTTCATTACGAAAACTCAGCCTCCTCTGCTGTCTGCATTCGGGGCAAAATGTCGGTGAGGGAATTAAATATTTCTTTCAACTGAAAACTGGAGAAATTTTATCGTAAAATTCTAAGTCCTTGTCTGTGATATCAAAGGATGCTCAGCAGTGCTTACATGGTCTGGATTCGATGATTTTTTCCATAGATTTGAAAGCAAACTTATTATTTAAAACTTAGCATTTACCACTTAACACTCCGACAGGGAACTATTCTGTAAATTCTTTGAAGTTGATAAATTCCACTTCATCTCTAGTTTGCTGTAGATCGTAGAAAGTAAATTCTTGGATTTCTGGGGTGTGAGCTACACAACAATCTTTGATGACAGAAATCTTGAATTCTCTATCGTAGGC
>CAYUVZ010000093.1:0-4055 GCA_964448265.1 uncultured Candidatus Peribacteria bacterium
ATGTATCTGGGAATGTATCGTTCTTTGGTTTTTTCATATTGTTTTGATTGTGACAATTACTATAACGGAGGGAGAAAGATTATGAAAATTTAAAAATATTTTTATCATTAAATTATTCGTATGAGAGTTTCTATCTGATTTTCTGGGGCTGCAGGGAGTGGTGTAAATACTTCAGGGATGCTTTTGTGACAGCTATTGGCCAAGAAGGGCTACTGTATCCTTGCAGATAAGGAATATGCCTCTATCATCAAAGGAGATAATAATGATTTTTTCTTGTATATTTCTGATACGGAGTATTTTATTACGCAGACGATAGATTATTTTTTTGCGTTTGATGAGTATGCGGTCAGTAAAAATCAGAAATTGTACACGTTGAAACAAACATACATGGTCAAAGATCAGGATATTAAATTTAAAAATGTTTTTTGTTTTGGAGCAGCATTGAAAATTTTGGGAATCCCTTTGGATGAGGGTAAAGCACTGCTTTCCCAGAGTTATACCTGAGATGTCCTTGTAGTGAATTTAGACTGTTTGCAGAAGGGATATGCTTATATCACTGAAAAATCTACATTTCAGCTCAAAGATTTAGGCGTGGAAAAAAAGTTTTTCTTTGGAAATGAAGTGGTGGGCAATGGTGCGATAGCGAGTGGATTGGAATTTTATTCCGCCTATCCGATGACGCCAGCTTCGTCGCTGATTGAAGTTATTTCTGCTGATAAAAAGGTTACTTTCTTGCAATGAGAGGATGAAATAGCGGTCAGTATGTCCATGCTTGGTGCGAAATATGCTGGCAAGAGAGCAATGTGTGGAACCAGTGGCGGAGGATTTGCGTTGATGACGGAAAGTATTTCTTTTTCCCATCAGGCTGAAATAGGTGGTGTATATATTCTTGTCCAGCGCGATGGTCCAAGTACGGGGACTCCGACATTTACGGGACAATCGGATCTGAATTATGCTTTGCATGCAAGTTTCGGAGATACTTTCCCTATTGTTCTTGCTCCTTCGACTTATCAGGAGTGATACAATTTAATTGGGAAAGCGCTCAATCGGTCTGATATCTATCAGCATCCTGTAATCGTCTTGTATGACAAACAATTCGCTGAATGATATATGACGATAGATCCTAAGACGTTAGCCGCAGAGCCTATTTTGAGAGGAGAGGTCCGTGGCAATAATTGAAAATTTGAATGAGAATACAAGAGATATGAAATTACAAAAAGTGGAATTTCTTCTTCCATGCGTCCAGGGACAGAAAACGGAGAATTTATTTCCACTTCCTATGAGCATGATGAATATGGCGTGACAAATGAAGATCCTGTCATCAAAAAGCAGCAGCAAGATAAAAGGATGAAAAAACTAGATACTTTCATCCAGCAAGAATTTACCAAGGATTTTTATGGGTATGAAATCATCAATCCCGATGCCGAGAATTTCTTTATCACCTTTGGTTTCAATAGATTTGTCTTGGAGGATTTTATGAGATGAAAAGAAAAATGAAAACGAGGGATCATCGTTATCAAAGTATTTCAGCCTTTGGATATGAGGTTAAAAGAATTTCTAGATAGTCATGTGAAAAAAATAAAAAATCTGACTTTTGTCGAGATGAACGCGAGTGGACAAATGCAGGAGTGGATTACCAACAAATGTCTGCTTCACGATGCAACCTGGGAAGGGAAGATAAAGAGTTTTAGGAAGTATACCTTGTATCCTATCTATTTAGAGGAATTGGGAATGTAATCATTTCATAATTTTTACTGTCATCCTGAGCAAAGCGAAGGATATAACTTATTAAGTAATCTCAGTTATACTCTTCGCTAAAACGCTCAGAGTGACACCGTTTTATACATATTACTTTATGATGAAGATTAGTTCTCGGAATGTAAATGGATTGCGTGCAGTGCTGGTGAAATGATTTTATGATTGGGTCAAAAAAGACGATCCAGATATTTTGTGTTTACAGGAGACGAAGGCTTTTGAGTCACAGCTGCCGGCGGAATTTAGATATTATTTAAAGGACTATAATGTAATTTGGCATGTGGGTGAGAAGCCTGGATATTCGTGAGTGGCTACATTATATAAAAAAAATCTGACTCTTGTCTCGTCAAAATCGAGGTTTGAAGAGATAGAGCATTTTCACGAAGAAGGGAGAGTGATCGAGACGAAGTTTCAGAAATTTACATTATTAAATATCTATTTCCCCAATGGAGGAGACAGGTCGGATGGGACTGAGAGATTGAGTTATAAATTAAAATTTTACGAGCATTTTTTGCATTATATCCAGAAGTTGGAAGTGCAAGGGGAGCGTGTCGTCACCTGTGGGGATTTTAATATCTGTCACAAGGAAATCGATATTGCTAGGCCAGAGGAAAATAAAAATTCCATCTGATTTCTCCCAGTGGAAAGAGCAGAAATGGATAAATTGCAGGAGCATTGATTTGTCGATGTTTTTAGGCATTTTCATCCTGATTTGAAAGATCAATATACTTGGTGGAGTTATCGTGCAGGAGCTAGGTCAAGGAATGTTTGACGGAGGTTGGATTATTTTCGAGTAGGGAAGGATGTAATTCCTCATATTGAAAAAATAGTGCATCAAACTGCGGTAGAAGGGTCGGACCATTGTCCGATTTCGATAGATGTTAATTTTTAGTTAATACTTGTTTCAGTTAAAGGTTTTTATCCATAGCAAAACATACACAAAGTGCTGGAAAGACCGCTCTGATAACTAGTCTGGCAAAATCAAATGGTCTGGACCCCGGTGTGTACCGGGGCGAGGTGATTTTGCCTAGACTTTTTTGCATACTTTTTTTGGCAATGAAAAAAAGTATGTCGCCGAAGGCAAATAGATGGTAGACCTCCTTATTTTTTTAACTGCCGAAAATATTAAAAAGGCGGATATTATCCGCCCCTACAACATATTATTTTTTCTTAATTGTTATTTAACGACTCTTGAATGTCTTTGACTGTGGGTTGAGTGATATCTCTATTGTTTGCGAGATAATCGTTGTAGGTCATATTTTTTACCGTACATTTTTGGTAAGTGTAATTTCATTTCAATGTCCCATTGATGCAGGCTCTCAGTTCTACTTCACAAGGAAGATCGATAAGTCCGATAGGGGATTTGTACGCTTTGGTAAATTGTCCGTGTTTGATGACGCCTCCTCGTGGTGTGAAACAGCTTGTAGCATATTTTTCTGTTTGAGATACTTCAGCGTCTGATTGAGAAGCTATATTTGCTGGATCTCATCGTGTCGTGCTTGGTGTTTCAGTTCACTGATTGATTTTTCATTCAGTATTAAATTCTGCACCACTGTTGATGGCTGGACCGGGTTGGATATATTCATTCAATTTTTTTTCATTGTAGGAAATCACTTCTGCTTTATGATACGAGTATATGATATTATCTTGGCATGAGCGTTGAGTATAAGTCCCTCATAGGATGCCGTTGTTGCAGAGTCTCTTTTGGACATTACAGATGACATTTACATCTATTCTTTGTCCGTAGGCTAAGACGAAATCATTATTTTTTACTGTTTCTCCTCGTGGAGCTGTACAATCTTTGGCGGTTGTCTGGGTATTGAGTTTTGCATTCAACGCTGCGAGAAGTAGATCTGAAACATTTTGTGGTAAGAGTTGGGGTATGGTCGTAATGAAAATGTTTTTAAGATCAGTCTGGGGAGCATTTACTACAGTTTCTCCTGTGAAGATAGTAGTTATGCTGGAAGTATTCATGGTCGGATTGGTATTTAATGTCCCGCTGGATGTTCATTGATAGACTTGTGTTCATGAATCGTTGGAAAACAGATAATTCCAGTCTTGGGCAACTCCATGCGAAGTCGTAGTATCTGTTCGTACAAATTGTAAGTCAGTTGTTTTTTCTTGTCTTGGGAAAAGCATAAGTACGCCAAAACCCAGCAAAAATGCTGTGGAGAGGATTATCTTGATATGTCTATCCCGTAGGCGTTTGCAATGACGGTGCATAGTAGTATGACAAAAGCTAAAGTACTGACTCAATTATAGTCAGAAACGCCTTTTTGTCAATTTTCTAAAGAAAATTG
>CAYUVZ010000094.1:0-3911 GCA_964448265.1 uncultured Candidatus Peribacteria bacterium
CACTCAGACGATGAGGGCGTTTTTTGCTGTCCTTTGCATATAGGATCACACACTTGGTCAGGTGATAGAATGTTCTAGAATAGCAGAACTATCTTTGATATATCATTTTTGTACCAGATATTCCTGAATGTCTTTGGAGAGTGCCGCCACTTCTTCATCCTTGGAAAGATTGGTTTTTAGTGACAAATTTGTAGTAGTAGATCCAACTTCTATACCAATATTGGTGTCTCAAAATCATTTTTCTGTCAAATAGGTACCAAGATCCTTTTTGATTGTATTTTCTGTCAATGTCCCAGCTATGGTAATCTTTACTCATCAGGTAAATTCTTCTGAAAGTCTGATATTTGTAAAAAAGAAATATCGGGCAACAAGGAGTAAGAGCCCTCATATTCCAACTCGGAGGTACGCTCTTTTCATAATAGAAAAAGGGTGTTTCATGACTGATTAATTAGATAATAAATATTTGATGTATGCCTTATAGGTATTCTCTAGGGGTTTTCAAGACAAGAAATTAATCTTTAGTCTTTGGTTTTTAGTCCAGTATTGGTGTAGTAATTTTTTGCAGCGTCTTCTTGGGCTTTCTTTTTGTTGGATCCGAACCCTTCGCCGATTTTTTTTCATAATACATAAATCTCTGATTTGTATTGTGTGGTATTTCCTTTCCCGTCCTGCTTATATTCACTATCTCTATATTCTGGGACTATTTTGTGTTCTTTTTGTACTAGTTCTTGGATCATGGATTTGTGGCTTTTGATCTGACTTTTTGCTATTTGTGTCATCTTGGAATAAATATGTTTTTTGATAAATTTTTCGACAACATCCACACCTAGATCTATATAAATATATCATATTAATGCTTCTAAACTATCGGAGAGAATAGAACTTTTGTTTCTTCATTGCATTTTTTCTTCTCCTTTGCTGATAAATACCATTTCATTTAATTTGATGTCTTTGGCTACTTCGGCAAGAATTTCTTCTCTCACGAGGGCTATCTTGTAGAGGGTGAGTTCAGATTCCTCCATATCCTGATGTTGGACAAAAAGTAATTTGTTGATAATCGCACCTAAAATACCGTCTCAGACGAATTCTAATCTTTCATTGTGAGTGAAAGTGTCTTTGTAATCTGCTGCAAATGATTTATGAATAAAGGCTAATAATAGCAAATCTTTATTTTTAATTTTGCTTACAGGAATACCCAGACTTTTGAGGTAGACAATACATTCTTTCTCTTTGGCGAGGACAGATGGGAACATGGTAATGTAGAAAAATAAAATCTATTTGTAATAATTAAACGGTGTCGTGGCTAATTTGGAGATATAATCATTTCCCAATACAAGGAGGAGATCTATACCAGTATATTGTCATTGTAATACTGGAGCCTCAGTGATTACTTCTTTGATGTCTATGAAATATTTTAGTGTCTTGATGGTATGATTATAATTTCCTGTGCCTAGGACAAATATGGTAGTCCCTGTCAAACTTTGGTAGAAATTACCTACGGTAGGCACTTCAAAAGCATATTTTCTCAATTTTACCGCCATCTGATTTGCAAATCAGTCAGATTTATGCACCGTTTGTTTAGCGAAGACTTTGTCTATACCATTTAAAATCTCAATTTGGGGATTTTCTATGAGATATTCCTGGTTGTGAGCTACGATAAATCAGAAATTTTTGGTATATTCATAGAAAGAAATCTGATTGGGGATTCATCCATCGGGGATCAAAACTGATGCTCATCAAAACGATTCCTGTGGGGGAGTATAGAGAAAACAACCTGGAAAAGAGTATTTGTAAGTGATATTTGAACATTCTGAGGTATAGCCAAATGAGAAAATGTTTTTTAATTTGTACGAATATTTCACCATACCTAGCATCTCTTTGAAAGAAATATTTGTATGAATCGTGGCTGAATAGTCTTGATAGAGTTGTTTTACTTTCCCAAGATTGGAAAATCAGTTTGCGAAGAATTTATTGATCACCGCTTTGACGATCAACTGTTGTCTCAATGATCTCGAAAAATCTGATGAAGAATGTCTAGATCTGGCGTATTGAAGGGCCCTTGCCCCACTCATAAAAATTGCTCCTGTGTCGAAATGTACCGTCATAACGTTTCAACCTTCTCCACTTGGGTAAGTCACATCGTGGATTACTTCTGGGACATCGATAGTAATTCAACCTAGAGTATCTATGATATTTTGGAATCCGTCGAAATCGAACATCACATAATAATTTGGTCTTAATCAAGTGATCTCTTCTAATTTGTCAGCCAGAATTTTGGCTCAAGTAGCGAATAAGAGCTTCCTAGAGAGGTTGTGAGAAAAGAGGGCATTTATCTTGCCTATACTATCTTCTCATGAATTATATACGTATAAATCCCTGGGGATGGAAATCATAGTCAGTGCATTTAGTTTGGGGTTGAATGATGCTACCATGATGGAATCAGCAAGATATCCTCACGCATGTTCTCCACCTCCGAATCCGAGAATCATGACATTGATATTTCAGAGTTCGTCTTGGACCATCTCATCTCACACCGTATTTGAAACTGCGGTGATTGTTCATTTACTCAGGTATCATCCAAGGATTTTGGCTCATTGGATAAAATATTTTCATACAAAAAATACTACAAGAATACAGCAGATAATGATAAGCATCTTTGCTAGACCTGCCCATCCAGAGAATTGTTTGGGTGTCTGAATATATTGGGTGTACATTTGTGGGTTCCCGATAGTTTTCTTTGAAAATTTATTTTTTTGCCGAAACATTCCTTTGTTTGATAGATAAAATTTGATCGATGAGGTGAATATAAACAAGCGCTTGGATTTTTCAAGGACTGAATTTCCCGCAAAAATGTCATAAATAGATATAAAGTCAATCCTATTTGAGAGGGGGTAGGTTAAAATTTGCAAAAAAAACATTTCTGAGTACTATTATAGGGAGTTTTATTCATTACCTTTACACGATGGCAGGATCATTTGATATAGAGCAAATATTGAGTCTCATAGAAAAAAATCCCAACATTTCCGATCTTCATCTTTCTGGATGAGAAAGCATCTCTTATAGATTAAATGGAGATATCATCAGAGAAGAGAAGGCAGGTAAATTGAGCAATGAGTCTGTGGAAGTTATCTTGAGACAATTATTTCAATGAAATCCTCAGAGATTTGATAAATTTCTAGGAGATAAAGAAGCTGATTTTGCTTATCTTTCTAAAAATTGAGTCCCTTATAGGGTAAATGCATTTTTCAAAACAGGAAGAATCGGAATTGTCATGAGAAAAATTAATGCTGTAGCTAAACAATTGGAAGAATTGATGTTTGTAGATATTGCTGATAGTTTGAAAAAAAATATTCTTTCTGCAAAGAAATGATTGTACTTGGTCACTGGTCCTACGGGTTCATGAAAATCTACATCATTGGTTGCTATGTTGGAACAATTGAATCAAACAAGAGGTGAAAATATGATCACTATCGAAGACCCGATAGAATTTATTTTTGAACCTAAATCTTGTCTCATCTCTCAGAGAGAAATCGGTCATGATACTCGATCGTTTGCAAATGCCTTGAGAGCTGCGATGCGTGAAGATCCAAATATCATTTTAGTATGAGAAATCCGTGATAGAGAAACTGCTGAGGCTGTATTAAGTTTGGCCGAAACGGGACATTTAGTTTTCTCTACACTCCATACAAATTCTGCAGCGAATACCGTGAATAGATATATTTCCTTTTTCCCACCTGAGATCCAAGGAAGTGTCAGCGATAGATTGGCTGAATCTTTGATAGGAATCCAATCGCAGATGCTGGTAAAAACCAAAGATGGTAATTCCAGAGTTGGTATTTTTGAAGTGATGATCAATACAACCTCCATTAGAAATAACATTAAGAAAAGAGAAATAGAACAACTAGATAATA
>CAYUVZ010000095.1:0-3898 GCA_964448265.1 uncultured Candidatus Peribacteria bacterium
CTTACAGTTAACTGATCTTCTGATGTGATGTGTGTTAAATCAATTACAACCCACAGCGAATAAATATAAAACAAGAATATCTAAATATTTATCAGAAAAAGTAGGAAACACATTCAAAAACGATGACTGGAAACAATATTCGAAAAATTATGTCGAGACATATCGACCAAAGTTTAATATATGGTTTTGGAAACCATTTAACGACTAGAATTTAAAAATTAGAATTACAAAAAACCCTAGGAGACCTCAGAGTAGTAGCGATAGACAACACCAATCGTTTGTCATCTCCTCCGAATTCCTAGAGTATTGTATATAGTATAAGAAAAAAAACATAAAATGCAAGAGTTTTTGGTTTTCATTACGCTTGAAAATGAACGCACGAAATATAGAGTTAGTGTACTAACTATTATTTTTAATAAATGGAAAAATCTCTCATGGACATCACGATAGGTAAGGAAGCTTCTGACCAGAGATTTGATAGATTTCTGAGAAAGCGATTTAAAAAATATCCTCAGATACGCTTAGCTGATATTTATAGTCTGATCAGAAAAGGGCAGATTAGGGTAAATGGCAAAAGAGCAAAAGAAGAACTGAGAGTCAAAGAAGGCGATGTGGTAAATATCGACGAGACCGTGAAATTGGGCGAAGAAGATCTTTCACTCCTCATCGGACAAAAAGAAAAGAAGATGAAAAAGATCGATCTTGGGAAAATAAAAAAATGGATTCTGTACGAAGATTCCAATCGAGTGGTTTTTGATAAACCGGCAGGGATTCCTATGCACGGAGGAAATAAACATTACAACGATCTGAGCATGAATGATTATCTGGAATGATATACCAGCGAGCAAGCGACTGATACTTTTAAACCAGCATTTGGATACAGATTGGACAAAGACACCTCAGGCGTTTTGATAGCAGCCAAAACCTACGAAGCACTTCAGTATATCAATTCCATCATCAGAGAAAGAAATATTGAAAAAAAATATCTGGCTATCGTCAAGGGCAAATTTCCATCTCGCGTACTTATCGATAAACCATTGTTGACGAGTTACAATCAGAAATTTGATACTTCGGAGGTGAAAGTAGATATGAAAAATGGATTGAAAGCTAAGACAGAATGCCGAGGAGAAAAATCTATCCAGCATCCGATATTGTGACCGATCTCATTGGTGAGGTGCAAAATCGAAACAGGAAGAATGCATCAGATCAGGGTCCATCTCGCTGATCAGGGGTATCCGATATTGGGAGATGTGAAATATGGAAATCAGGAAATGAATAAAAAGCTCTACGCGTCATTGCGTGTAAATAGACAACTTTTGCATTGTCGAGAATATAGTTTTGAAAATGTATGAACCAAAAAGTTGTTGCACTTCCAAGCTCCTCTGCCGGATGATTTTGAGAAACTCATGGAAAGTCGTTGCAAGTAAATGCTAATTGAGTATATAGATTTTAATCTTCTAATCTTCTAATCTTTTAATTTTCTAATATTCCTCTCATGAACATTAGTAAAACTGGTTTTGTAGCTATCGTAGCAGTATTGGCGACCACAGGTATTCTACTTGCAAACAATGATTCAGCGCCCGTTGCGTGTACGATGGAATACGCTCCTGTCTGTGCATCCGTGCAGGTACAATGTATCAAAGCTCCCTGTCCTCCGATCAATCAGACATTTGGCAATAGATGTACGATGAGAGCAAATAGTCTAGCGAAATTTCTTTATGATGGAGAATGTAAGCAAAGTGATACCACCACAACGAATACTCAGGCGAATATGGCGAATCCCGCATCTGTAAATTGTGAAAAAAAATGATGAACTTTGGAAATTAAAGATGCTGAATGATGACAAGTAGGCATCTGCCATTTCACGAACGGTGTGAGTTGTGAGGAACGAGCGTTTTTCAGAGGAGAATGTAAGGCAGTCAAAGATACCATCACCAAAGTAGTCTCTGGATATACTGCGGTGATCTCAGGATATAATGAGATTAATGCACAGATTATTCGGCTGCAAAATATTAGGAACAAATGGATTTCAAGACGACAGAATATTAGAAGTGAAAGTACATCTGCCTATCAGAGGTTTATGGCATCAATAAAAAAATGGAGCACCAGTAAAGAAATAGAAGGTAAATAAATTTATTCTTTAAATTTTCGTCCATGGATAAAATAGATTTTTTCATGGAAAATATTGGGTTCTAAAAATAGCATTTAAAAAATTAAGAATCGTTGTCTTACTCATAGCAAATCGCACACAAAGTGCTGGAAAGACTTCTCTGATAACTAGTCCGGCGTTAGTCCTCCTCCAGAGGGCAAAATCAAATGGCGGATGATTTTGCCTAGACTTTTTTGGTGACTTTTTGTGGCAATGACAAAAAGTCACCCTCCGGAGGAGGACAAGCTCGCCGAAGGCAAATTTTTTTGAAAACTGCTATAAATAAAAAAAACTGCCGAGGGGCAGGTTTGATATATGTCGTAATGTTTTTAACTAATCATCATCCGAAGTTTCATTTGAACTATCTACTTCCTTGACTAATAAACTTCATTTACAATTTTTCACATCAACAGCATAGGTCGTTCGAATTTTTGATTTGGATGCTCTGAAAGAATCTTTGGCAACTGATACCGTGTCTTTGTAATTTTTCCAAGCTTGAGATGTTCAGGCTTTGATATCTTTCTTGGTTGTTTTGTCTCGTGAGGCGAGAAGGATTGATTTTTTGGCAGTTAAGGCAGAAAGTGAAGCTGTCTGATACACAGAAGTGGCATTTGTAATATTTGTTTCTCTTTTTGCTATAGCGGTTTGGATGCACTTCATCACTGGTACTGAAAGCCCTGGGTCTAAAATCTGATCTTTTTTGTCCGTCATGGCGATAGCGAGAGCTCCGAGGAAAAGACCCAATACTGGTAATGCAAATACTTTTTTCATACACAATGATAGTCAGTAAAAATAGCAGTATAGTAAGATTATATTAAGAATGCATTGTCATTGAATATACGAAATCGGAAATTTATTTCAAGGGTTGTGTGTAATGGCTGACAAGATAATATTTCCCGCCTGACAACGCCACTCCTAGCCCCAATGATGAGTAATTTCAGATGATAGCCCTGTAGTGAGCGTTGGAAGTCTTGCCTTTTTCGTTCATAAAAAATGTCCGTGATTTGGTGATCGCTGTGATGAAATCATCCGTACAATCGGTCTTGGTGCAGGTGTAATAGCCTCGTCATAGATTTTCAGTGAAGAGAGCTTGCCCATTTTTTTCCTGAGAGGCGAAAGTAATTCATTGATCAGCGAACCATGTTTTGATGCTGGTATAATTGTAATAGCCATCGCTTGCAGTCCTTTGATGGGTAGCTGTCCCTTTCTGGGAAAGAGAGGTCGCTCGCGACGTAGCAGTTCACTCCAACGGTGAGCTATACGTGAATCCCGTCAGTCAAATTAATTTTCTTTCCGCATTGTGGAGAGCTAGCCAAGTAGTTCTCACTTTGGTCAAATCCACTTTGGGGATACTCATAGATATGCCAGAGGATAAGGCGGTAAGTTGTTGCGTGACGAAAGCTTTGACTGCGAGGATATTGGCGTATTGAGTTGGGTTTTTTAGGTTTTTAATTTCTAAAGTGCGAAGGGCAAGGATTGTTTTTTGCAAATATTGTTTCTGTGCAGTGAGAGAAAGTGTCGCTTGTTTTTTTTGTATTTCCGTCTGCATCGTCGTCAAAGAAAAATCAGCAAAAGCTGAGGAGATCAGGCAGAAAGAGAAAAAAATGATAAGGAATTTTTTTGTCAGATACATCAGAAAAAAGTGAAGATAAATATCATTCACTCTTAGTTATTGGACAGGAATTATCAAGGGTGAGTTTGTAAAAACAGTTCACGAACTGTCTCTTTTGATAAACCATAAAGTGATAC